>JAYUBR010000414.1:0-6257 GCA_043740775.1 Ferruginibacter sp.
AATCAATCCGGGTTTGACCTGGTTCCATATTTATCTCCTGAAACAAAAATTATTTTTGTTACGGCCTATTCAGAATATGCGATAAAAGCCATTAAAGACCGGGCATTTGATTATTTGCTAAAACCACTCAACCCTATTGAGTTTAAGATTTGCATGAGTCGTTTTGAAAAAGAAACATTGGGCAATGGAGCCATTAAAAAATATCTGCAGATTAAAGAACAAGGCGCAACCGTGCCGATCAGTTTAGAAGAAATAGAATTTTTAGAAGCTGAGGGAGCTTATTCAAAAATTCATTTGGTAAAAAAGAAAGAATATATAACAGCCAAAACATTAAAATCAATGACAGACATGCTGGGCAATGATTTTATCAGAATACATAAATCTTACATCGTAAATAAAATGATGATTCAATCATTTAAAAAAGATTCGCTCACCACAATCCACAATACATGTCTGCCAGTTTCCAGAGTTGGGGCAAAAGAGTTGTCATTGCACTTTTAATTATTTTTTTTCATCCCGATGCCCATGCGCAGAATGAAAAACTATGGCCTGAGTTGGATGTGACCAATGGGCTTCAGTCAAATACAGTCAGATGCATTAAGATTGATATCAAAGGCAGATTTTGGATCGGTACAGATTATGGTTTGGATATTCATAACGCCAATACCGTTGCGTTAAAAAAGATAGTAGCATCAATAGACCACAAGAGCATCCAGGCAATTGAATTTTTGGATAGCCTGGTATTTATCGGAACCAGTTATGAAGGGCTTTTTATTTTCAACCAGTTTACAGGAAACCTGCATAAATATTACGGATCTTCTGAAATAACACAGATACGGAAGTTAAAAATATTCAATAAACAAGTATTTATACTTTCTAACACAGGGCCCTGGTTATGGACCATTGATGTGTTTAATAAATTACCGCTGACTTCAACGATTAAGACTGATTTTTTGATTGATATGTTCCAATTTGAGAACAACCAATATGGACTTGCGTACCCTTCCAGACAAATAGTAAAATTTAAAAACAATGCGTTTGAAGAAAATTGCAATGATTTATTTTTTCAAAAAAATAAATCATTATACAGAGAGAATTATACTTCTTCGTTGTACTACAACAATAAACTATTTTTAGGATGCGGCGGGCAGGCTCAATCTTTATTGGTGCTTGAAAAGGATAAGCCACCTGTTTCTCTTAATTTCTTAAAATCTTTAGGTGTTGGGTATATGGTATGGGATATAGCCTGGCAAAAAGATAAACTCATTTTAGCTGTAGGAGATACTATTAGCAATAAAAAAGGGCTACTCTGCATATTAAATACCGATTATAGTTACTGGTCTATTAAAGCTGCCGATTATATCACTTGCCTGGCATTGGATTCCATCAACAATACATTAAGTTATGGTACAATGAACAATGGGCTCTTTCTCCAAAGCGGTATTGGCGGAAGTGCTATGATAGATAAACCCACGGAATGTAATGTGATTGCAAATGATAAAAATATATTTATTTATACAAATGACTATTTTCAAAAGTTTAGTACAAAAGACTACAAAGCCTCTTTAAATTCAAATCACAAAAATAAAATAAAAGACATTATTTCTTCAATGAGTTTATCAGGGGATACGCTTGTGTATGCAAATGCTGATTTCATCAAATTATACAATGCAACTTCATTAAAGCCTCTTTATACTTTACCTATAGATCATACTATAACAACCAGCAATAATATTGCAGCAGTAGAAAGAATAAATAAAACCATTTTTTGTTTATACCTGGATGGGGCTGTTTCGAGGTATAATTTAATTACAAAAAAAGCAGAAGCTATCGCCAATGTAACATCGCATAACCCGGATATATTTAAGCTGAATGATAAAATAATATTTTTAAATAAAGAAAAGGGCTTTTATGTTGTATCAGAAAAAGAAGGATATCTATTGACTTGCACAGATTCATCCGTTCACTTTATTAATGATTTTACGGTAGCGCATGATACTTTATATGCGCTTTTGAAGGATGAATTAAAAGAGTTTAAAATTGATTATAGACTTCATCAATTAGTGTCACTCAAATCTTTTTCAACGTATTCAACTTTGTTTGATGTTATTGGAATCAGGTGGATTTTATCAAAGGATGAGAGGCTGTATATTGTAAATGATAATGGGATAATGAAAATGAACCCTGAAATAATTCCGGTTGGATACTATTATTTTGGAAACTACAATCAAATTAAAAAGCCTGTTATTGTTGGTGATTCATTGCTGATAAGTACCAATAATTACCTCACTAAATTTTCGTTTACGGAATTAGAAAAACCAATTGCCCATATTGATAAAAAAGACTTTTCAATTGACTGCCCTGAATCGGTTTATGAAAACGTTGGCTTTAAAGTAACTATTAGTTTTGCAGATTATTACCTGCAGGATCGTGCTTTTAAAACGTTGGAAATATGGCGCGATGGAAAATTGCAATCAACAAAATATTCAAAGTATTCCGATTTCTACTTTAACGATGGGTTAAAATATGGTGACCATGATTTGGTACTCAAAATGGGTAATAACCAGGCTACCCGCAAATTAAAAATTATCTTACCGCTAAACAGAAACCCCTGGTTCTTTGCCGCTATTCTTTTGATTACACTAAGCATACTTTTATTTGTAGTTAAATCAAATATTGATAAAAGAAGATTAAAGAAAAGATTAATAGAAAATAAGCTTCAGAATTTAAAGCAGAATTTAAACCCTCATTTCGTTTATAATTCAATGAACCTAATCAGTTCAATGATACTGGAAGAAAAATATGATGAAGCACTCCAGGTTGTGTCGGATTTTTCAAGATTGCAGAGAACTTACCTGGAGACAAACAACAAAGAACAAATCAGTGTGGCTGAAGAACTGGAGTTTCTGGATTACTATCTTAAGTTACAGCAAAAGCGGTTTCATGAGGACAGTGAATTTGAATACTCCATTAAGTTGCAGCCCGCAATAGACATCACCCGGATTATGATTCCACCGCTTATTTTGCAACCTGTTGCTGAAAATGCCATTAAATATGGTGTGCTGGGTAGCAATGCAGAAATCAAAATGATACAAATTGATATAAGCAGTCGCAAGCATTCCATTATCATATCACTTGAAGACAATGGTAAAAATGTTGACAGCAATTATCATGGATTGGGCATGGGGCAGAAGCTAGTACAGGAGCGAATAGCATTGTTTAATTTAAACCGCGGCATAAATATTAAAATATCATTTGGCAAACCATCCGTCAATACCAACTCCGGGTACAGGGTAGAACTGGAAATTCCAGTTTGATAAAATGCAGTAAATTTAACCGCTGATAAAAATATGCAGTCATTCATCCGCAAAATCAGATTTACAAATATTAAAGGATTTAAAGATAAAAGAAACCGCCTCCCAGATATGGAAGCGGCCTTGTGTTAAAACCATCAGTGAAAAATAGGGAAATTATATGGTTAGTTAAACATTCTACAGCACGTATTGAATCGGGTAAACAATACAAATTAGCACTACTACTGAAACCTTTAAATATAAGTTTAGTTAACGACACAAAAATTTATTTATCGGTTTCTTAATACAACTTAAATGGGATACTGAAGGTATGCTAAACGTCGTCTTTAATATACTCAAAATAAAAAAGGGCCGGAATAGAAATTCAGCCCCGTTTTAAAATCCAATATCCTATGAAAAACCGAGGGCAAAGTAGGAATTACCGGGGGCGGATTAAGCAGATTTTTATTAAACGACACAATTATTTAATAAACGACACAATGTCCGGCTGATTCAATAGAAATATTCATTTCAAATTGATAGCCATGTTTTTTGGATTAGCAGATTTAAAAAAAACATTGGTTAAGTGTAAATTATTTCCAGTTAATTCTTCTCCCCAAAATTAATTTTCCAACCCATTTATCTGTAGCCTGGGTTAGTCCATAACCTGCACCAATATTAAGTTCCCAAAGATTGTTGCCTGTTAAATCATATACAGCATAGAGTGCGTGGTTTTGGTTGCCGATACTTTCAAAATGATTGACATAACCAGTACTTCCATAGTATTCCAATCCGAGACTGGTTTTTTTAAAAAACTGGTAGGATAATTTTATATTAGGCTCAAAAACAGGTGTATGCTCACCGCTAATACCTGCAAGCGCAATACCAAAAGTGGGGTTGAAACAAGCATAAAATTTATTCCATTGCTTGTCAATAATTGGCCTTAATTCTACACTCCAGGTGTCTTCTGAATAAGCAGCTTTTTGATACCCCACTTCTGCTGAAAAACTTAATCCAATTGGTAATTTCCATACAGCAGGAGCAGTAATTCGTGGCCTTATGTGCGTACCAACTACCTTGTAGCCATAGCCCGCTGTATAGTTAGTAAACAGATAAACCCCCACTTCAAAATTGTTGGTTATACCGGTAGTTATTTCAAGTGTTTCATGAACGGTGTGGTTAGATGGAATAACGCCCTTTACAATTTCTTTTTCGCCAGAGAAAGTAAAATTTGTATGCGATTCAATTATGGTAGAGTTTTTAGCTTGCGTCGGAGAAGCATATACCTGTATTTCATAATTTTCCTGCGCACATAATATAACACTCTCGAAGATCAAAAGAAATGATAGCAAATATTTCATGTTGTCAAATATAGGAGTTGCGCTATAAATACCCCTACTTTATCAGCGGTTTGGGAATAAATATTTTTACCAGTTAGTCTGCACTTTAAACCTACAAGCTCTATTTTTCGCCTTAACCCTCCAGCCTTACTAAGGTTTTTTATGGTTGATTTATCAGCAGGCATATTGGTGAGATCTTCTAAAGAGGATAAATCACGTAACTATTTTACTCTTTCATTTTTGTAACAATTTGTAACCGCTGTTTCGATTTTGCCAGCTCATTAAACTTACTGATGTCTTTTTCTAGCAACAGTTTTAACTGTGCCAATAAAGGATCAATTCTTTCTTTCAATGATAGAAAAGATGTATGCATAGAAGCGGTAGGTTTTGCATCGGCAGAGAGTATGGCCGCATTTAATCCACCTAATTTTTCTTCAAGCCGCATCGGAAAACGCAGGTCATCTTCATTGGCTTTTATCTTTGGATTATACAATGCCTCTTCAATTTTAGTGAGCGAATCTATGATTGGTTTTGCTACTAGCCGTATTGCCCTTACTTCAATAGAGTCTTCTGTATCTTCTAAATATTTTTTGAGCTGGTTACGTACAAAAGTAATTTGTTTGGTCGCCTTACCCACTTCATTCAATTTAGTATGTACCTGCATTGCCAAATCAAATTGCTCTTTTAAATCCGCAGTAGTAAAGGCGTTTCGGGGATCTGCACTAATTGAAAACGGTTGTGTACTAATCAAAGAATCACCAACAAACATGCTCACTTTATAACTCCCTGGTACTGCGTAAGGTCCTGCAAAAGAACCTTCAAAAGTTACACCGGTATCTCCCTTTGCCGGGGGAAAATGCATATCCCATGCAAACATATTTATGAAACTGTCGATGGAAAGCGCGCCATATTTTTTGGTTTTACTTTCATAAAAATTTTTTGATATTTCACCTGGTTCACCATTGATATTTTTAAGGCTGGAGAAAGTAATGATGCTGTCTCCTGCCGCTGTTGCAAATTTTAATTTTATTTCTTTAGAAGGTTTATTTTTTAAAAAATAGCGCACCATTACGCCGTCAGGTGTATTGGTACCTTCCTGGCTTTTCGGGTCTTCAATTGTTCCTCCTCTTGTTCGGTATGTAGTTCTTGGTTTGTATAAATGATAGGCAGCTTTTGCTACGGAATCAGTAAGTTGATATAAAGGGGTTATATCATCCAATATCCAAAACGAACGGCCATGCGTAGCAATCACCAGGTCATTTTCCCTTTGCTGAATTTGAATATCATGCACCGGTGTGTTGGGCAAATTAAGTTGCAGACTTTGCCAGTTGGTACCATCATCAAACGAGACATAAATACCTGTTTCCAATCCACAATACAATAATCCCTTTTTATTGGGGTCTTCTCTTACACAACGATTGTATACCTTGGGAGGTAATCCTTTGATGATCAGCTTCCATGTTTTACCAAAGTCATTTGTTTTATAAATGTAGGCTTTGCTATCCGCCTGCTTATATCGTGTAGCAGATACATAACAGGTAGCCACATCAAAATGCGAAGGCTCAACATAGCTGATCATGGCCCAATCGGGTAAACCTGCTGGGGTTACTTTCTGCCATGATTT
>JAYUBR010000415.1:0-6253 GCA_043740775.1 Ferruginibacter sp.
ACAAGTGAGTGACACAACGATTCAGAATTGAATTACAAAAGTTAAGTACAAAAAATAGTAAGATGCCACTTGATTCTTCAACAGTTAATATCAATAGCGGCGGTGTTGCCAAAAACACCTACGATGCCATTGTTATTGGCAGTGGTATCAGCGGCGGCTGGGCTGCGAAAGAATTGTGCGAAAAAGGATTGAAAACCCTTGTGCTGGAAAGGGGCCGCAACGTTGAACACAACAAAGATTACCCAACTGCCACCAAAGATCCCTGGGAATTAAAACACCGAGGCAGAATTACCAAAGAAACGTTGCAGCAAAATCCATTGATATCAAAAGCGGCTGGTTATGGAGAAGATGACCAGCATTTTTTTGTAAAAGATAAAGACCATCCCTATGTTCAGGAGAAGCCTTTTGACTGGATTCGTGGTTACCAGGTAGGCGGTAAATCATTAACCTGGGGCAGGGCCACGCAACGCTGGAGCGATTTTGAATTTACCGGTCCGCAACGATTTGGCTATGGTTGGGACTGGCCGATCCGTTATGCAGATGTTGCGCCATGGTATAGCCATGTTGAAAAATTTATTGGTATCTGCGGCAACAAAGATGGCTTGGAAGCAATGCCCGATGGTGAGTTTTTACCGCCCTTTGATTTGAATGTAGTAGAGCAACATTTAAAGGATAGCTTTCTAAAAAATTACGGCAACCGTTACCTGGTGCATGCCCGGTGGGCACACTTAACCAAACCCAATCAAATACATCTTGACCAGGGTCGTGCACAATGCCAGGCAAGAAATTTATGCATGCGGGGTTGCCCATTTGGTGGTTACTTTAGCAGCAACTCTTCTACCCTTCCCTGGGCCGCTAAAACGGGCAATCTCACTATCAGGCCCTTTGCCGTGGTACATTCTATTATTTATGATGATAAACTAGAAAAGGCAATCGGCGTAAGGGTTATAGACTCAGTAACCAATGAAACAACAGAGTACTTTTCAAAAATAATTTTTGTAAATGGTTCTGCATTAAACAGCAATTTGGTTTTGCTTAATTCTACTTCTTCAAGGTTTCCAAACGGGCTGGGAAATGACAGTGGCATACTTGGTAAATATGTTTGCTTTCACAATTACCGTGGCTGGATGAGTGGCAATATTGATGGCTTTGAAGATATGTATGTGTATGGCCGCAACCCCACCGATACGATTATTGCCAACTACAGGAACCTGCATAAAATTGATACCGACTTTGTTGGTGGCTTTACCACTTTTGCGGGTGCCTATCGGGAAAGAGGCGATGGCAACCGGTGCCCTGAACAAATTGGTGCTGCGTACAAAGAAGCCATGACAGAAGCTGGCCCATGGCATGTATACGCCTATGTGCAGGGTGAAACCATTCCGAAAGAAATTAATCATGTAAGATTGAGCAAGGATAAAAAAGACCAGTGGGGAATACCATTGCTGGTGACCTCTGTTGGTTATGATGACAATGATGAAAGATTGCTAAAGGATTTTTTTACACAAACAGAAGAAATGCTTGCAAAAGCCGGCGTGAAAGACATTACACATCGCGACAGCAAACAGGCCCCGGGACTGGACATTCATGAAATGGGTGGCTGTAGAATGGGCAATGATCCTGCAACATCGATGCTGGATAAATGGAATGCTTTACACCATTGCAAAAATGTTTTTGTAACGGATGGTGCCTGCATGACCAGCACCGGTAATCAAAGCCCGTCCATCTTATACATGACTTTAACAGCAAGGGCTGTGAACCATGCGGTGGAAGAAATGAAGAAGGGAAACCTTTAAGTAGTTATGAGTTATGAATTATGTACGTCCCTGATATAGGTTTTATAAGTGATGAGTGATGATAAGTTTCAAAAATAAAAAAGTAAAAGGTAATAAGGCAAGCGCAACCGATTCGAATAAATTTTTAATTTTTAATTATTAATTTTTAATTAATTTCTATGCCAGGCGATTCAACACAAGTCAACATCAATGCAGGTGGTGCTGCAAAAAACACATTCGATGCCATTGTAATCGGCTCCGGAATCAGCGGCGGCTGGGCTGCGAAAGAACTGTGTGAAAAAGGTTTAAAAACATTGGTGCTGGAAAGAGGCAAAGATGTGGTGCATCTTAAAGACTACCCTACTGCCACCAAAAATCCATGGGACTTTACCCATCGTTTACAAATGCCGCTGAAGGTAGAAAAAGAAAACCCCGTGGTGGCAAGATGCTATGCATTCAGCGAAGCAACAGATCATTTTTTTGTAAAAGACAAACAACATCCCTACGTGCAGGAAAAGCCGTTCGACTGGATACGTGGTTACCAGGTGGGTGGCAAATCATTGCTGTGGGCGAGGGCTACACAGCGTTGGAGCAAATACGATTTTGAAGGCCCGGGCCGTGATGGGTTTGCGGTGGAATGGCCCATTAATTATGATGAGCTGGCGCCCTGGTACAGCCATGTAGAAAAGTTTGCGGGCATCAGTGGCAATATGGATGGACTGGACACAATGCCCGATGGAGAATTTTTACCACCGTGGGAACTGAACAGTGTAGAGAAAGAATTGCAACAAAAAATAAACAACAATTATACAGACCGCAATGTGATCATTGGTCGTTGTGCTCATTTAACCAAACCCAATCAAATACATCTTGACCAGGGCAGGCAACAATGCCAGGGCAGAACCATGTGCGACAGGGGGTGCCCTTTTGGCGGTTATTTCAGTTCCAATGCTTCTACCCTGCCGTGGGCTGCAAAAACAGGCAACCTTACATTGCGGCCGGACTCTGTGGTACACTCTATCATCTACGACGAACAAAAACAAAAAGCAACCGGAGTAAGGGTAATTGATGCCCACACAAAAGTTGCTACAGAATATTTTGCGAAGATCATTTTTGTAAACGCGGCTTGTTTAAATTCAAACCTCGTGTTATTGAATTCTACATCCAGCCGTTTCCCTAATGGTTTGGGTAACGATAGTGGCTTGCTGGGTAAGTATGTAGCGTTTCATAATTACCGTGGTACCATGACGGCAGATGTTGACGGGCATTTAGATCAGTATTATTATGGCCGTAAACCAACGGGCGCCATGATGCCGAATTTTCGCAATGTACACAAACAGGAAATGGATTTTCTGCGGGGTTATATGGTACATTTCAGCGCTGGCAGAAGAACGGGTGATGGCAGCAATAAAGAAGACATTGGAGGAGCCTATAAAGATGCAATGTCAGAACCAGGCGGCTGGGGCGTATTTATGATGATGCAGGGCGAAACCATTCCTAAAGAATCGAATCACCTGAGACTTAGCAAAGATCAAAAAGATGAATGGGGCATTCCGCAACTGGTAACTTCTGTAGTGTATGATGACAACGATGAAAAATTATTAAAAGATTTTTTACAACAGGGAGAAGAAATGCTTACCAAAGCAGGCTGTAAAAATATCCGCATCCGCGACAGTAAACAGGCTCCCGGCCTCGATATACACGAAATGGGTGGCGTAAGAATGGGTAAAGATCCCGCCACATCTTTATTAGACAAACACAATGCGTTGCACCATTGTAAAAATGTGTTTGTTACTGATGGGGCAAGTATGGTTTCAACCGGTACACAAAACCCATCGTTAACCTTTATGGCGTTGACCGCAAGGGCAGCCAATTATGCGGTGGAAGAATTGAAGAAAGGGAACCTTTAGATAGTTATGAGTTATGAGTTGTAGGTTGTTGTTCATTTCTGGTACTACCAGCAATGCCGACACGATATTATCTTCATCAACATGGTTAGAAACAAGTTATCCTTAACAAAACATATTGTGCAATGATAAATAGGAGGATGTTATCTTTGACCAAAGAATATTATTTATGCTTAAAGTGGGTGTTTTAGGAGTGGGCCATCTGGGGAAATTTCATTTAAACAACTGGCTGGTAATTGAAGGTGCTGAACTGGTTGGCTTTTTTGATCCCAATGATGACATAGCCAATGCTGTTGTTGAAAAATACAAACTGACAAGATTTGATAATGCAGAAAAATTAATGGATGCCTGCGATGCTGTTGACATTGTTGCTCCTACCACTACCCATTTTGAATTGTGCAAGGCAGCCATCACCAGGGGAAAGCACGTATTTGTTGAAAAACCTTTGGCTAATACGATGGACCAAGCAAGACAACTGGTAAAGCTTACCAAAGAGGCCAATATAAAATTCCAGGTGGGGCATGTGGAAAGATTTAACCCCGCATTTTTAGCGTTGAAAAACCGCAGACTTGAACCCATGTTTATTGAAGTACACCGGCTGGCACAATTTAATCCAAGGGGTACGGATGTTAGTGTAATCCTTGATTTGATGATTCATGACATTGATATTATTTTAAGCATTGTAAAAAGCAATGTAAAATCCATCAGCGCCAATGGGGTAGCTGTAATGAGCGACACACCTGATATTGCCAACGTTCGTATAGAATTTGATAATGGCTGTGTGGCCAACCTTACCAGCAGCCGCATCTCTATGAAAAAAATGCGTAAGATGCGCCTTTTTCAAAAAGATGCTTACATCGGTATTGATTTTTTAGAAAAGAAAACTGAAATCATAAAGCTGAGCTCACCCGATGATAGACATGTTTTTACTTTTGACATTGAAACCAACAGTGGCAAAAAAACAATCGCCATCGCCAACCCGGTTATTGAAGATGGCAATGCAATTAAGATGGAACTGGAGGGTTTTTATCAGGCCATTGTACAAAATACCGATACGCCTGTAAATGTTGTGGATGGCTTCAGGGCCATGGATGTGGCACACCAGATACTGGATAAAATAGGCGCCGCATCATAAAACAAACACCTCTTCTTTTTTAAATATTTTACTGTACATTTTGAAACAAACCCGAATAAATAGCACCTGGTATATTGTAAACGATATATGCATTGCTTTGTTAACCTGGTTGTGTTTCTATTTTCTGCGCACCGTTATTTATCAGTATCCGTTTACTATACCCCCTGGTTTTTATGTGGGCGCATTTTTGTATACAGCGGGCTGGTTAAGTCTGCATTTTTTAAGCGGCGCTTATGAAGATATCTATCACAAATCTGTAGTATCCGAATTTTTAAGAACGCTGATCGTTAGCCTTATCGGGTGTACCGCCCTGCTGTTTATATTTATTTTAAAAAATCCGCAACACAATAACTTTCGTTATTATGATGAATTCTATAGCCTGCTTATACCTGTATTTTTTATTACCCTTATTTCAAGGCTTTTATTTTTATCCCATAAAAACAGTCAGCTTAAAAAAAATAAAGTTTTCTTTAATGTGCTGCTGATAGGCTCTGGTAAAAATGCGTCCCGGTTTTTTAATTCTTTCAACAGCACAAATTCCGGTTATTTAATTTCAGGTTTTTTAAACACCAATGGCAACACGAATATTGAGTTACCTTCTTCTATAAAAAAATACAATAACCTTACTGCCATTGACAGCATTATTGATAACGATCAGATTGATGAAGTAATTATCGCAGTTGAAAAAAACGAACGGGAATTGCTCACGGCCATTTTACGGCAACTGAGTGATAAAGATGTAAACATTAAAATTACAGCAGATGACGTTGACATAATTACCGGTGCTGTACAGGCAACCAATGTATTGGGCACACCATTAATTGATGTACACAGTGGTTTGCTGCCTTCCTGGCAAAAAAATATTAAGCGGCTGATCGATATTTCAATTGCGGTAATTGGTTTGATTGTACTCTCGCCATTGCTGGTGTACACAGCAGTACACACTTTATTTTCTTCTACAGGGTCCGTATTTTTTTTACAGGAAAGAATTGGCTTTAAAGGAAAACCATTTATCATTTATAAGTTCAGAAGTATGGTGAAAAACGCTGAACCAAACGGGCCGATGCTTAGCCGCAACGATGACCCACGCATAACCCAATGGGGGAAAATAATGCGTAAATGGCGATTGGATGAATTACCTCAATTAGTTAATATCATCAAGGGAGAAATGAGCCTGGTAGGTCCAAGGCCAGAAAGAAAATTTTACATTGACCAGATTGTACAACAGCATCCTGAATTTAAATACCTGCTTAAAGTGAAACCGGGACTAACCAGTTGGGGAATGGTAAAATTTGGATATGCTTCTACAGTATCAGAAATGATAGAGCGCATGCCTTACGATATTATGTACATAGAAAATGTATCAATCGTATTGGATCTTAAAATTATGCTGCACACCATCCGGATAATATTGTCCGGAGAAGGAAAATAAAAAA
>JAYUBR010000416.1:0-1835 GCA_043740775.1 Ferruginibacter sp.
AGTATCACAAACGGGCGTGGGCTGGCACATTGAACATAGTTTGCTGGTGATAAATAAAACCATTGAAGCTGTAAAAAAGTCTGATGGCTCAAAGTATAAATGGAAATTTAATTTTGCCAGAACCATCATTTATACCATCGGTAAAATTCCGCGGGGAAAAGCAAAAGCACCTGCATCAGTTCAGCCTTCAGGAGAATATAATATTGATAAACTAAAGAGCGATTTTATTACAGCGAAAAACAACATTACAGCATTGAATACATTGCCTGGTAATAAATTTTTTACGCATCCTTTTTTTGGAGATTTAAATGTTAAGCCAACCATAACATTTTTAAAAATTCATACTAAACATCATTTGAAAATTATCAACAGTATTATAAAGTAAGAAGGGCGTAAACGCAGTAGGTTCTCCATCTCGCATCCGCATAAAAGGAGGCTGCATCATACTTATGATACAGCCTCCTTTTATGCAAAGTTACTCCTGTGGAGGTTAATTTATTTATCTCCATATCATCATATCCAGACTTATGTAGTGCCTGTTATTATCATTGTCTTTCCAGATATTATAACGGGTAGGGTAATATTTATTAACTGGTGAAAAATAAACTGGCTGCCTGAAATCTTTGTGTATCGTATTGCCACTTTGCAATGTTGCTAAAGTAATCATTGGCTCTTCAAAAGTTACTTTGCCATTGAAGCTTCCATAAATAAAGGTATGGGTAAACGTACCGCCATTTAATTCAGGGGATAATAAGTCTACCCAATGTGCACCCATCTGGGGAATACCTTCCGGTGTGCGCAGGTACAGGGCAGGCATATAACCGGCAGGAGGATTGTTGTCAAATAACGCAGGGGCCAAGGGATAGGGTGGAATGGCCAGTTGATCTGCCAGCGGAATTCTATAAAAATGAAAATCAAAATGGGGGATGTCAAAAACATGTTGCGGCTCATGACCATGAACATTCCAATTGATTACAAGATGGTCAAAGGGTGTAAGTGCTTTGGCTTTTTGATGCAGTGGTAAAATAAAAGTGCTCGCAGCAAAGGCAGCCGGATCTTCAGGAAGACCTGCTAAAGCGTCGTTTGTTATTTCATATCCAATTGCAAGCGCTTTGTCATCATGGGAAATATTTACCCAAGTCCTTGCATGCCCATTGCCCATTTGTACCGTCGGGCCATAAAATGTATTATAATTGTCGGCAGAATTATCCCGGGCATTGTTTTGTGCTAAACCTGAAATTCCAAGGTCCGGCATAATAATTTTCGCATTATCGCTTAAAGCAAAATTATCCTTTTGCAATGAGTTGCTTTTGCTGTCGTTTTTGTTGCAGGAACTGAACGTTGTCATTATCAGCACAATGACAAGGGAACAAAGAAATAGTCTTTTCATACTTTTTAGTTTTTGAAGTTAATAAAAACGGCTTTGCAACGACACTGAAAGTTTGGAGATTTACAGGATTGGCGGGGTATTGAAAGTATATAAAAAAATGTATTTACCAAAGAAAACTTTATTATTATTGAGTGATTTTTAAAATTATTTAATAGAAGTATAGTGGTAAAAACCAACGCCTCTTTCCAGCCCGGAATAACTACGTTATTGTTTAAATGTATACAGATAACAATATCTTTACCGTTGCCGTTAAAGCCCATCTCATCATTTTACTTTAAAATAGTCCTATGCAAAAATGGCATCTTCTTTTATTTTGTGTCACCTGTTCAAACCTTATCTACAGTCAGGCCAACGTCAGTTATGGTAACAATAAAGTTGCAGGAAAATATTATTTTGTACGTGGTATAAAAATGTATGCAGAAGAATATGGCAGCGGCAAACCTTT
>JAYUBR010000417.1:0-1833 GCA_043740775.1 Ferruginibacter sp.
TGTTTACTTTTTTTTCTTGATAAAAAAAAGTAACAAAAAAAATCAAGTCTGCATAAAAAAAGCTACGAAATTTGAATGCTTGCCTAAAATGAAATTAGCTCAAGCAGTAAAATATAACCGGGCTTAAGTGCGACTTACGGGCCGATAGCAAGGCCAAACATTTGTAACATCAATTTCATTTCTTACCGGTAATCATTCAAATTTCCTTAACGCTTTTTTTATGAGGATGTCAAAGACTATGCGGTTAATCTTTATTATCCTAAAAAATAATTTCTTGTATTTTATTTTTAGAGCACTATAATTTAATCAGCGATGTTTTTACCAGCCGGTAATTGACGGCAATGGATAAAGCCAGTAACAATATTGCAATTACCAATACCGTCCAATCTATAAAAAAAGACAATTCTTCACGTGCGGGCATTACAAAATGCTGGAAGCCTATATGCAATAATTGAGTTGCTGCTACTGCCGATATTATTATGGTGATGTAAACCGGTATCCACTTTTTTGCTACCGTTTTACTCAACCAACTTGGGCTGTAACCCAGCGTGAGCAATAGTTGCAGGTTATCTTTACTTCTGGCAATCATTAATTGTAAGTAAAAAGAAAACAATACCAGTGCCAGTAAAATAACCAATACACCAAAGCCTGCCAGTCCGCTTACAATGGCCTGCAGTACTCCTTTCACCCTGCCGAATTTGGTTTTATCTTTATTTACATGATAGTCTTTTTCTGCCAGGTAATTCAGCAACTGCGGATTATTGGCATCTTTTGTTTTTAAAAATACCCTGGAAGCCGGCACATTTTCTACACCTTCCAATGCCTGATTTTGTTGTGCCAAAAAATTTTCAGGAACCAGTATGCTGTTGATGCGGTCGCTGAAGGCAACGATCCTGGCCTTGTATTGCCGCCCTCCATTGCGCCCATGGCATTGCAAAAATATCTGCACCGCGGAGGCTGTTTTTGCTGACATCTGAGGCAGATCCCAACTGGGTGAAAATACATTGTACATCTCTAAAAAATCGCTGGCAAAAATAACGGGCACAAATTCATCTCCTTCTTTCCATTTAAAACTTTCCGGGACCGTATCAATAAAATTACTGTTCAATGCTTCTACAAAAATATCCGTCCTAAACGGGATCATAGCACCGGCACCGGCGGTTACTTTAAATGCATTGGCCTTTAATGGTGCAGCGCCTTCTATAAATGATTGTACCTGTAATTCTTTTACATCCAGATCAGTAAAGCGATTGTCTTTACCTATATTTTCGTTGGTAATAGTTTTGGTAATGGAAATAAAATCTGTTCCACTTTTACGGGTATTTTTATCTCTTATTAAATGATTGATGTTGTTATACATTTGAACTGCACTTAACAATAACAATACCCCTACACCCAACCCTACATAACTAAGCCAGCGGCTGATTTTATTTTGGCCAGCCGAGAGGAAGGGGGCTATGTTTTTGTACGAGAGGTTCATTTATTAATTAAAAATTAAGAATTAAGAATTAAGAATTTTTTCAGGTGGGGGTTTATTAGTATTTCGTAAAACTCGTAACTCATTTATTAATTAAAAATTAAAAATTAAGAATTAATAATTAATAATTCTTTCAATGCGCAGAAATTTCATAACTCATCATTCATAACTCATAACTAACTTACAAGTACAATACTCTTTCTGCTTGAAAGTAATCTATCTTTTTCAGGTCGGTTAAAATGATGGCGGCCTTTCTTTCGGTAGCTTCCTCCTGCATCAGTTCCATGGCTTTCTGGCGGTTGTTTTCATCCAGGTGGCTGAAGGGTTCATCCAGTAACAAAAAATCAAATGGCTGT
>JAYUBR010000418.1:0-1833 GCA_043740775.1 Ferruginibacter sp.
CTCAACTAATAATGCCTACTAA
Organism: Ferruginibacter sp.; assembly: GCA_043740775.1. GTDB lineage: Bacteria > Bacteroidota > Bacteroidia > Chitinophagales > Chitinophagaceae > Ferruginibacter. The sequence goes on from JAYUBR010000418.1 coordinate 23, forward strand.
CTCAAGCGTTTTAGATGCAATAACCGATAACAAAAGCTTGGTAAAAGAGCAAGATATTTACAGAACCGCAGCTATAGAATCAATCGGAAACTTGACCGCAAAAGAGGCTATTTCACTTGCAGAATCGGTTAAAAAAAATGCAATAGCAATGCAAAAAGAAGGCGTAAATGGTAAAAATTACGGTGAAATAAAGTACACAAATCAAGCCACGATTAACCGTGAAAAGCACATCGTAGCAATGGCAAAAGTAGAATGTAGCAATGCTTTGAAACCCGAAAGTATTCAAAATGCCTTAACTGATAATCCGTTTAAATTATCCAATGAGCAAGCAAAAGCTGCCTTAGAACTCACGCAAAACGGCACTGTTAAAGTGTTAATCGGCGATGCAGGAACAGGTAAATCCACCACTTTAGCAGTGGTCAAAGATGCATATCAGCGTGAAAATTGGCAAGTCTTGGGTGCCGCACCGACTGGCAAAGCCGCAGCAGGTTTGGAAAGTGGAGCTGGTATTCAATCAGATACTTTACATAAATTACAAATAAAAATCGAAAAAGGCGACATTGTTTTAAACGATAAAACGGTATTGGTCATTGATGAAGCTGGTATGGTAGGCTCAAAGCAAATGGAATCTATACTGCAAAAAGCACAAGATTCTGGTGCAAAAGTTATCCTTATTGGTGACTACAAACAGCTACAATCGATAGAAAGTGGCGCATCTTTTCGTGACATTGCTAACCAAGTAAACGCTTCTAAACTTGAAACAATCCATCGCCAAAAAGACGAGAAAGATCGCGTGGCAGTTAAACAAATAAGTAAAGGTGATGCTGCCAAAGCCATGACCAATTATATTAATAAAGGTCAAGTTCATATTACTAAAACATACAATAAAGCAATTGAAAAAGTTGCTACAGCAGCCATTAATAACCTTGATAAAGGCAACTCAAGCATTGCCCTTGCTTCTACAAATAAACAAGTTAAAGACATTAACAACAGCGTTCGTGATCAATTGAAAGAGCGCGGTGAGCTGCAAAACTCAGTCAAAATCAGCACAGAAAAAGGTAAATTAGACTTAGCAAAAGATGATCGCGTACTATTAACTAAAAACGATTCTGAGTTAAATTTAAAAAATGGCGACTTAGCCACTGTTATTAAAATCGAAAAGGACCACATTGAAATCAAAGTGGACAGGACGGGTGAATCTAAAAATATTGACCTTAATAGTTACAAAAATATCGAGCATGGGTATTCAATTACAACCCACAAAAGCCAAGGGATGACCGTTGAAAATGCCGTAGTTATGGCAAGTAAAGATTCCAGCCAAGAGTTAGCTTACGTTCAAAGCAGCCGCGCAAAAGATAGTACAGAGTTTGTTTTCACCGAAAAACAAATTGACAAAATGGCCGAGCAAACGCCACCAACAGAAAAAATGATTGCTACAGCCGAGAAAATCGAAGAATCGCGCATTAATCGAGGCGAAGAGAAATCACTACCTGAAAATTATAAAGAAAGCTTCAAAGAGTGCCGCGAATATTTAAACAAAAATACTTACACTCAAAATGAGCGAGAATTATCTAAAAACGAGGAAACCCTAGAAAAGCTTAAGGATACGCTGCAAGCTATGTCAACCAGCAAAGCAAATGAAAGCACCCAAGACTATAAAATCGTTGAAAAACCGCTTGAAAAAGACGCTGAAAAAGTTGCAGAAGCACCAACCATTGACTACAAAAACGGCGACTTTATTCAAGACCCAAAAGCCATAGAACCTAAAAACGAGGCCGAAGCCACCTTCAAATCATCACTTGAAAAAGAAG
>JAYUBR010000419.1:0-1828 GCA_043740775.1 Ferruginibacter sp.
AAAAGGTCAGCAGCCATTGGTAGCTATTTTTACGCAACATGATACCGTTGGAGAAAAGGCCGGAAGAAATAATTTTCAAAACCAAAGTATTGCATATAGTCTTAACGAAGGAAAAACATGGACGAAATTTTCCGGCAATCCCGTAATTAAAAATCCCGGGCTTAGGGATTTTCGTGACCCAAAAGTGATTTGGTATCAACCGCAGAAAAAATGGATTATGGCATTGTCTGCAAAAGATAACATCACATTTTATTCTTCTCCTGATTTAAAAAACTGGGTAAAAGAAAGTGAGTTTGGCAAAGGTAAGGGAGCCCACGGTGGCGGCTGGGAATGCCCCGACTTAATCAGCCTGGACGATAATGGAAAGCAGCGTTGGGTACTAATTGTAAACTTAAACCCCGGCGGCCCAAACCTGGGTTCGGGTACACAATATTTTGTGGGTGATTTTAATGGAAAAACTTTTACCTCAGCTCAAAGCCAAACACGCTGGTTAGATTACGGGCCAGATAATTATGCCGGCGTTACCTGGTCAAACACTGGAAAAAGAAAAATTTTAATTGGCTGGATGAGCAACTGGATGTATGCCAACCAAGTACCTACCGAAAGCTTTAGAAATGCAATGACGCTGCCAAGAGAATTAAAAATTAAGCATGCCGGCAAAGATATTTTTGTAAGCTCTTTGCCAATAAAAGAACTGTCAGCTATTTCTTCCATGCCGGTCGTTGCTGAAAATATCCATGTAAGTAAACCCTATAATATTGCAGACAAAGCAGGAAAACTGAAATTCCCCTGCCGTATAAACCTATCAACAGATGTTATAAAAGATTTTTCTATGGTTGTGTCAAATGATGGGGAAGAAGAACTAGTGATTGGTTATAAAAAACAGCAAAACCAGTATTTTATTGATCGTACCAAATCGGGCATAACAGCATTTAACGAAGGCTTTGCTGCCAGGCATGTGGCACCAAGGTTAACAGCTAATGCCGCAATGAATCTTTCACTGGTGATTGATAACAGCTCTGTAGAATTATTTGCGGATGATGGGTTAACGGTGATGACAGAAATTTTCTTTCCCAGTAAACCCTACAATCAAATTCGGGTTCAATCAAATGATGGTGTTGTAATAAAAAAGCTGGAATATATACACTTAAAAAGTATCTGGCCATAACAAGATTCAGCATGTTAACTTTTAGTGGCTGGCATTTTATTGTGCATCATTTATTTTGATTGTAGGGAATATAATTCTCCCATTGCCAGGGCGTAAAAATATCCCCAATGGCAATGGCCAGCAATTCTTTAAAAATACTTTCACCGTTATCGTTGTTCGTCATCATGATAATGGCAATGCCTTTGTCAATAACGCAAATGGAATAATGGCCCCAGCCATCATCATGGCCTTCTTTAAAAAATGCCTTTCCATAAAGCGTTTTTAACAGGCCAATACCTAAGCCATAGCTCAGCTCAGTATGGAACTACTTTGGCAAAAGAAGCAGCATACATTACAGACGCTGATGTTAGTGGTTGCTTTGCAGGAACATTTGCCAGGCCGAAGGTTTTGGAAAAAACAGGTTTATTATCATTAAAAATGGACACACAAACGCCGGATACGTTCGCCGCTTTAATTAATTAGTCGTCCATCAAAAAGTGTTCAGCGGCTATCGTTATTGGGTTTGATTTAAAGTAGTTAAAATAATAGTTGCCAGATATTTGTAAAATCGTCAAAAATCTTACAAATTTAAGGATGCTATCTATCCAAAAACATACTCCTCAATTAGGTTTGTTTGGCAGCCTGGCAGACCAGCTTGACCAAAAACATCCCTTGTATCAG
>JAYUBR010000420.1:0-18637 GCA_043740775.1 Ferruginibacter sp.
CCTACCCGGCACTACCCTTCCTCCCACAAACAAATCAATAAAACCATCTCCATTAATATCAGCGGCCTTCACACAACTTTTGCTTACATGCATTAAGGGTAATGAATTTTTTCTTTGTGTAAAATTTCCTTTGCCATCGTTAAAATACAGCCTGTCCTGCAGGAGTGTATCAGCAGCAGTAAACTGATTATAGCCTCCGCTTACAACATATAAATCCTTATCGCCATCACCATCTGCATCAAAAAATAATCCATCTACATCCTGACGCATTTTATTAACTTCAAAAGCAGGCTGGGGCTTTTTTATAAAGGAACCGTTTGTTTGCTGAATAAATAAATTACCAGAGCTACCATTACCACCGCCTATATAAATGTCTTCTAATTGATCTCCATTTGCATCCCCTTTAATAATACACGGTCCTGAAAAAGAAAGCGGGTTTATCAAAAGAGGTTGCCTTGTAAAATCATTGAAAATATCTGGTGTTATTTGGTTGTCTACAGGCGTTTTTATTTCAGTAAAAAATGCAATACCAACCGGAAACGTAACATTATTTTCTACTGCATTTTTTTCATCCAATGAAATAAATTGGTTTGCATTTATATTTTTAATCACTTCCGTTTTACCTCTCGGCCAAATCACTTTTAACGAATCAATCATGGTATCTTTCCCTATTCCAAAATGCAAAACCGGTGATACCGAAGACATGTATCCCTTTGCAGGCATTTGTTCAAGGTATTGTTGCTTACTGTTTGCATACATAATTAATTTGGCGCCGATACCCTGTGTATTTTTACCGGCACCTTTCAGGCTCACTTCCAGGTAATGATTTTTAGAGCAATCTGTTTCATTGCGATAAATAAAGGCTGGTTTGTTGATGTTATTAACTATCAAATCCAGATCGCCATCATTATCAAGATCGGCATACGCTGCTCCATTGCTGTTAGAAGAACTATCTATGCCCCAGGCCTTACCTATATTACTGAAAGTGAGATCAGCATTGTTTTTGTACAAATAACTTTGTATGCTGGAAGAAGGCATGTTCTGTAAAATATCCAATAAATCTTGCCGGTAAACGCCGCCGGTTTTATTTTTTAACTGGTCAGTCATGTAGGTTAAAAAATCCATGTTGGTGTAATCACGCAAGTAACCATTTGTTACAAAAAGATCTTTCCATCCATCATTATCATAGTCTGCAAACAATGGCGACCAGCTCCAGTCAGTATTTGAAATACCGGACAATTGGCCAATTTCACTAAACGTACTGTTACCGTTATTAATGTGAAGCATGTTCCGCATATATTGATAATAAAATCCTGCACGCAGGTTCATATCAAAAGCATAAAAATTATCAGGAGCGGCAAGCATTTTTTGCCGGTGATTATCCTCCGGCAACATATCCAGGGTAAAAATATCCGGCAACCCGTCATTATTAATATCAACAATATTATTTCCCATAGAAAACTGGGAAGTATGATTAAGCTGCTGTTGTAATTTGTCAGTAAAAGTTCCGTTGTGGTTATTGATGTATAAATAATCAGGAACAATATAATCATTGGAGATGTAAAAATCCATCCATCCATCTTTATCAATGTCTGCCACGCCGGCACTAAGATTATAATTTAGCGGGGAGTTTATAAGTCCTGCTTTTTGTGTCACGTCTTTAAAATAATTATCATCATTCTGTAGTAGCCTGATGCCTGCCTGCATATCCTTTTGTTGTAAGAGTGAATGAATAGAGGACTCATTCAAATCACTCAGGCGTTTAGGACTGTGGTTCAATAAAAGTAAGTCAAGGTCCCCATCTTTGTCGTAGTCAAAAAAATAAGCCTGTGTACTAAAGGCTGAATCTGACAAACCATATTGCTGTGCTTCGTCTTTAAATTGTGGAACGCCATTTTCATTATTGCCTTGGTTGATGAAAAGCTGGGGTATTCTTTTGGCGCCGTTTATTTTTCCTGAGTAACACAAAAAAATATCTAACTTACCATCTCCGTTAATGTCAGCCATAGTAACACCCGTTTTCCATGGACCTGGGCGGCCTGCAACATTGCTTATATTTGTCACATCCTCAAACTGCATGTTGCCTTTGTTCAAATACAGTTTATTGTCAACCATATTACCACTGAAATAAATATCCTGCAGACCGTCTCCATTTAAATCACCCACTGCTACTCCCCCGCCATTATAAAAATATTCATACACCAGCACATTGGTATTTAATCCTTCTGTAAGCTGGTTATTAAAATCAACATGAGTAGTGGTTGCGGGCAGCAGGGTAAATAAAGGTTTACCTGCAGCCTGTTTGTCTGCAGATGGCGAATGACAGCTTTGCAATATTTGCAATACCAATACCAATACCAATAACAATATAAATAGCAGGCGATTTGAAAAAACCATATTAAAGGATTTTTATAGAGCTGATACTGAGCGGGTATTTACTAAAAGCACCTGTTGCACTTATTGCTTGAACACAGCTTATCCTAAAGTATAAAATTGCGAGTAAAAAACCTATTATTTGATATTGAATTCTATAATAATAAAAGAGACTGTTTCATCAAATTATGAAACAGTCTCTTTTATATTCTAAATAATGATTTTAATAATTAGGATTCTGTGTTAACTTTTTATTCTGATCAATGGCACTTTGAGGTATTGGAAATAAATAATTTTTTGTTGCATCAAATTTCCTGTCGCCACCAGGTATTGTAACTGGTGCATATACTAAACTGCTACCGGCGCCTGCCTTAATGGAGATGCCATGCAGTGGTTTATTCAAATTGATATGTGCTGTATTCCACCTGACCAAATCCCACCAGCGTTTATCTTCAAAAGCCAGTTCCACCCTGCGTTCTCTTCTGATGGCATTCCGCATTTGATCTTGCCCAAGGCCTGGTGTTAATGCTGGTATTTTACCTCTTGCCCTGATTTTATTGATGGCGTCATACACAGATTGATCTGGCCCAACGGCTTCATTTTGCGCTTCTGCATAATTTAACAATACTTCTGCATAGCGGAAATAATAATAGTTTTGTCCGCTGCTTCCGCCATCCCAGTTATCTGAACCCAATGTTATTTTATCATTTAATCTTTTACGTAAATAATATCCCGTTTGCGAAGCATCGTCTTTATCAGACAAGTCAATTTCATTTTTACTTCCAATACCCTGCCTTGTGTAAATTGTATCATTGTAAAAGTAAGAACCGTCATAAACAATTGATTGATAAAAACGGCTCTCCCGGTGAATGTAAGGCGTTTGGGCACTGTACCCGGATGCAGGATCCGAAATCGTTAATCCGTTATCCATAGCATAGTCGTCAACTAGCTCCTGGGTGGGATTTACGCCTCCCCAGCTTGTTTCCGTTCCTCCTTTTGTGAAAGTAGGTCCGTTATATCCTTCATTTCTGCCACCTTTTACACGGGGTATGTACTGCCGGTAAAAAATACCTTCTTTGCTACCATTGTTTTCCGGCATAAAAAGACTACCATAGTCTGGAAAAAGATCATATACCTTTCCGTTACCAAGATTATCAATAATATCTTTATTGGTCGCTGCAGAGGCTGCGTATTGCTTTGCAAATAATTCGCACCAGCCTTTTAGAGCAAGCGCTGCACCTTTTGTAATTCTTCCCGGTTCATTCGCTTCCGGAAGATCAGCAGCTACTGTAGCCAGTTCACCGGTTATAAATTTAGTGGTTTCTTCAAAGGTGTTGCGTGCCTTAAAAATACTGTCGCCCTGCTGCGTAACATTTAAAGGTTGCGTAATAACTGGGACACCTCCGTACGACATCCAAAGCAACTGATAGAAATAAGCTCGTAAAAACCTGGCTTCAGCCAATCGTGATTTTTTAAAATCAGCACTTAATGAAGACGCACCCACTTTCTCAATAAAAATATTTGTTTTTCGGATATTATTATAATTAGTACCCCACTCATATGGCAACCCTGTCCAAAAGGCCAATGTAGAAGGTGTATAGTTAGCCTGCTGAGCCTGTGTTCTGGATAGTGGCCAGCCAAAACCGCAAATAGAATTATCCGACCAGTTATCGAAGGGGTCATACCAGTTATTGCCATCAGGCAATACGCCGTAAATATCGTTTAAAAAAACGTCCGCTGTTCCCTGATCAGTCCAAACCGATGCATCTGTTAACCTATCCCTGGCCGTTATATCCAATGATTCATCTAAAGATTTTTTGCATGAATTTAATCCTGTAAGCATTGATATGATAAACATGTAAACAACAAGACGTATAATATATTTATTTTTCATATTTTAGTTATTTAAATCATTATTAAAAGGTAACATTCAATCCAACCGAAATTACTTTTTGCTGAGGATAATATTGTCCGTTATTAGCACTTATTTCCGGATCGAAGTTTTTAATTTTACTCCAGGTTAAAATATTTTGACCAGATAAATAAACCCGTAATGATTTGATTTTTACCTTTTGTAACACCGCTTGTGGCAATGTATAACCGATCTCGCCTGTTTTTAATCTCAAGTAATTCCCGTTTCTTATCCACCACGATGAACCTTGAGTATTGTTAGATGTGGGCTGTGTTGTAATTCGGGGATAAACCGCATTAGGATTTGATGGTGACCAATAATCAAGGGCATCAAGTGTTGCAGAAGAAGAGTTGTCAAAAGCAAAAACTGACAAATAAAAATCCCTGTTGGCTGCACCTTGAAACAATAAGCTTACATCAAAATTCTTATACCTTAAACTTGGCGAAAACCCATAAATGATTTGTGGTGTGGAGGGTTTACCAATCGCTGTAATATCGTCTGTAGTAATTTTTCCATCTGGTTTTCCATCCGGGCCTGAAATATCTTTGTAACGAATATCACCAGGATGCAATGTAGTACTGAATGGTTGCGTAGCTATACCTGATTTTAAACTTCCATCTGCATTAAAATCTCCCGGTTGAAAATAGCCCAGTGCCTGGTAGCCGAACTGCGTACCATAAGCTCTGCCGGTAACCCTGCGGTTCGGATTTTTATAGGTTGCGTCTGTTTCAAAAACCTGCAGTAATTTATTTTTTGCATACGTAAAATTAGCAGTGAAGCCAACGGTAAGATCATTTGTAAATCGATGTGAAGTACCAAGGGTAATTTCTACTCCATGGTTACTCATTGCGCCTGAGTTAACCTGCGCAAGCCCTACACCATATTCCAAAGGCACAGTAACGGTTGGAGGAAACAACATGTCTGATCTTTTTTCAGAAAAGTAATCGGCTTCAACTGTAAGCAATCCATCCCATAAATTTGCTTCCATTCCGATATCGGTTTTCTTAGCCCTTTCCCAAGTGATGTTTGGATTAGGTTCTGCATTTTCATACAAACCCTGTGTAGTAATTCCATTAAGCACTGATGCATTTCCATAAAGTGTATAGGAGCTTAAGTATTGAAAAGGTGAACCAGCCAAGGCGCCTGATTCGCCATAAGAAGCTCTTATTTTTAAATTTTTAATCCAGGGAAAACTCCTGTGGAAAAAATCTTCTTCAGATACGCGGTATCCTGCGGAAAATGCCGGAAAAAATCCAAATCTTTTACCGGGGGCAAAATAATAATTCCCATCATACCTGCCAGATGCCTCCAGTAAATATTTACTGTTGTATGCGTACGTTAACCTGTATACGGCAGATTTTTGTTTTGCTTCTGATGAAAAACCGTAGTTACTGATGTCTGTTGCATTGGAACTGCCGTTATTTAATTCAGGAATGTTTACATTATAATTAACCCTCCCTGCACCAAATACAGTGGACTTTAAATTTCTTGCTTCCAACACTATCAAACCGGAAAAATCACTTTTACCAAACGTATTGTGATAGTTGATATAACCCTGGTAAGTGAAGGCCTGGCTTTGATTGGTTGATACCGAGTACTGTGGCTTTGCCGGACCATCATTTCCTGCCAGGGGATAAGTTTTGGTGGCAGAATCGTACCGGTAATACAGGATAGGAGTAAGCCAGGTTCTATTAAGGGAAGTAATTGCTGCAGAGGGGTTATTAGGATCGTTAGGGTTTACAGGATTGAAATCATAACTAACTACACCCTTAATACTTAATCCTTTTATAAAAGGCAATTGCTGCTCAATGGAAAACTGGTTTAATAAAGTGTAGCCGACCGTTTGAGTTGTGCCGCTGCCAAAAATATTGCCGGCTGCTGAACGGCCAATATAACTGCCAGGCAAACCATTACTAAAATATAACGGTGCAGTTGGTGGTGTTCTGAATGCCTGGTAAAAAATACTGCCTGCAGATACCCCTCCAAAATTTCTGTCTTCCACCCTTCCGTTTACAGACACGTTTACTCTTGTTGTAACGGTAGGATCAGCTTCAATATTTGCAGTAAAATTATAGCGCTTATATTTTGTTGGCCCCCAAAGGCCATTTTGAGATAGCAAACTTAACCCGGTGTAATACCTGATTTTTTCTGCCCCACCGGATAGCTGTACATTATAACTGGTGAGCAAAGTATTTGGCGAAAGCAATTCTTTCAACACATTATGATCAGGGTATAAATCGGGCGAGCTATGATCTTTATATTTTTGTAAAGCATAATCAGAATAAGCATGTGGCGTTCCTTCATTGTCATTGGCTGCATTAAACAAAGATGCATATTGAAAAGCATTTACAAATTTGGTTAACCGTGTAGGATTTTGCCAGCCCACATAAGTATTAAAAGAAAGCGTAGAACCCCCGGACTTGCCTTTTTTAGTAGTGATAAGTATTACACCATTGGCGCCACCTATTCCATAAGGGGCAACAGCAGCAGCATCTTTTAATATACTTATAGATGCAATGCTGTTGGGGTCTAATTGAGTAAAATTTCTCGGAACCCCATCAACCACCACTAATGGCTGCGTGTTGCCCGTAGTACCAATGCCCCTTATCAGAATGTTTGATCCATCGTAACCAGGTTCCCCGCTTTCCTGTGTTAAAATAACACCTGCCACACGGCCTCCGATACTATTGGTTAAATTAGCTACTGGCTGTAATGCAATGTCATCTCCTTTAATATTGGAGACTGCAGCGGTTAAAGAAGTTTTCTTTTGAGTGCCATATCCAATTACCACCACTTCATCAAGCTTTGCAGCATTTGCTGCAGAAAGATTAATCGAAAAATTTGTCCGTTTGCCAACAACGATTTCCTGAGTGGCATAACCGACATTTGAAATAATTAAAACAGATTTATTATTCGGGGCTTCTATGGTGAAAATTCCATGTTCATCGGTAGTTACGCCGGATGTGCTTCCTTTAACAATTACGCTGGCTCCTGCAACCGGCAAATCTTTATCATCTTTAATAACACCGGTAATTCGCAGCCTGTCCTGAGAAAAAGCCGTTGCACCCCACATCAGTAAAATCAGCAGGGCAAAAGACTTTGCACAATGAGATGTTTTATGAATTGGAAGTGTGAGGTAAAGCCGTAATGAACTGGTAACTCTTTTCATATTTTTAAGTTTTGGTAAAGCAATCGGGTTTTTTATATTATGCAATTTCCTTTTTATTCAGTTACAGGCAAATGGATAATGTTTTGGAAATGATGGATTATTTTACTTTTATAAAGTTTGACAATCCGCTGTAGATAACCGGGTTAAATCTTTTAAAAGTTTGTCTGAAGATTCGCTCATCTTATTTTCTGTATTTGTACGGCACTCATTAAATATCTAACCTTAATTATTTAAATGAAGTTGTTTTTTTAATTCAGTTATTATCAAAATAAATACCTCAACCAGTTTTTAAAAATTGGTAAATAGTAGTAGTGATATATTTTTCACCAGGCCTTAAAACAGTATCGGGAAAATTCGGATGATTGGGTGCATCAGGGAACGCCTGTGTTTCCAGCGCTACTGCACCATGCTTTTGATAAGGAGTATTTTGAACGCCTGTTAAACTTCCATCCCACCAGTTGGCTGTGTACAACTGCATACCAGGCCTGTCTGTAAAAACTTTCAGCAACCTCCCACTTTCGGAGTCATGCAATTCAGCCGCTAAAATAATTTCGCCTGGTTTATTTTTTAAAATAAAATTGATATCATAACCCATATCTTTTTCCACCAGATAAATATCTTCTCCAATTGCTTTTGGCTGCCGGAAATCATAAGATGTTCTGGCAACAGACTTGCATTCACCAGACGAAATATTATTTTCATTTTTAACGGTGTAACTGTCTGCAAAAATCTGCAACACGTGATTATGTATAGTGGGTTTTGTAAAACCTGTTAAATTAAAATAACTATGATTGGTAAGGTTAACAATTGTAGGAGCATCAGTAACTGCATTGTAACGAATTATCAACTCATTATCAGATGATAATTGGAAATGAATATGCAACATAAGTTTTCCGGGATAGCCTTCTTCACCATCCGGGCTTGTGTAAGAAAAAAGAAGACCATCATTGTCATCTTCCAACTTCCAGAATTTTTTATCGAAACCATTGATGCCACCATGCAAATGATTAACTCCATCGTTCAATGGCAATTGATATTGCTTACCATCAATAAAGAATTTACCAAAAGCAATACGGTTGGCAAAGCGGCCAACAGTAGCACCCATGTATGGATGATCAGTAAGGTACTGAGACGGATCGGTAAAGCCTGCAACAATATTTTTTAGAACATTATTTTTGTCGGGAGTAAATATGCTAACAATAGTACAGCCGTAATTTGTAATCGCCACTTCTACCTGGCGATTTGTTAATTTATAAAATACAATCTCGTCTCTTATCAATAAATTAACCAATGGTTTTTTATTTTCATGAATCTTTATTTTATTAAAGAAGTAATGGTGTTGATATCAACATTCACCAAAGGATTAAATTGATTGCCTGCCATATATTTTTTTAAACTGTACAGTAATTGTTTTGCAGCAGGCCGTTGTTCCTGGTCTGTAATAAAATCAATGCCTGAAACCAGCAGCTTTCCGTTACCTGCTTTGCATTCAAAAATTAAACCAAGAGAACGGGCAGTAAACCAATCATCAATTACCCTTACAATAGGTTGCAGGTTATTAGCTACAGCATCTAATTTTACAGGACTTGAATGGCTCATTGCATCCCACCATTGCCAGTTACTGTAATATGCTGAAGGAAATTCTTTTAATGCAGGATGATTGGGATTACACAAAATTCCTAATGTGTGCGGGGGTTGATTGTTTGTCCAGGAAGTGTTCCAGAATATGCTTGAAAAGCCGATAGCAATATCACTTCCTTTTGCTGAATCCAACTCCCCCTTTTTAATGGTGAATAATACTTTGCCTCCTTTGGCAAGCACCTGTTTTGCTTCATCATTTAATTGCTGTGTTACCAATATTTCATCACTTACAGCCGGTAATGCAGCAGGATAAACAAAGATGTCCCAATCATTTTTATACTTGCCAATTGTAACGGCAAGTGTAAGTTTACAGGCTTTTTTTACCGAAGCCCATGACTGACGTATAGTGCCTAATTTAATTCCATTACCAATTGCTATATCTGTCTGATCAAGCTTGCCTTTAAACAAAATATTTCTATTTGCATCAGTGATTGTCCAGGCTGGTGTAATATTTTTTAAAGTGGCTTCTCCAAAGTGTGCTACTTCTACAGGTACATTTAATTCGTCGTTGTTGTTAAATATCATTTTAGATAACCTTACGAGTGGAACCGTGGAGTTGCAAAACCTGTTATATTCATTTGCAGTTACATATCCTTTATCATCCCAGAAAGGATCCAGTACGCCTACCAAAGCTGTACCCTGCCCGGGAAAATCATGTAAGTCAAGTAATTGAAAACCGCCGAAACCAGGCGTTCTTAATGCTGCTTCAATATCTGCTTTGTAACACAACACCTGTAATTTACCTGAAGCCAGTAAAAAGCTATCCGCAAGTTTATCCAGGTGGTTTTCCTTTAACCTGTCAAAAAAAATATCAAAGTTTTTAGGTTTAAGCACACCATCATATTTTGGTATTTCTTTAAAGTTGGGATACACACACCACTGTCCTATTTCATGGCTCACTGTTGGAATGGTATAAGATGGAAGCAATGAATCCCAGTTGTAGTTTGTTGAGGGTGGCAGCCTGTTGATAATACTTTTAACACCTTCGTCCCAATGCTGTATCCTTGGGTTAGGGCTGGCATTGTAATCGTTTTCTGCAATGGAAGGCCAGCCTGATGCAGTGGTATATAAACGCCGCTGATCCTTTGTTTTCCAGTATTGTACGAATCCCCTCAAATATGCTGTGTGGTACTTTCCTCCAGGCTCATTTCCATAAGGCATCATACAAAAAGAAGGATGGTTACCAAAGCTTTTAACAATGCGGTTGCTTTCATCATATACATACTGATCAATTGGCTCACCGTCACCGACGCTGGCCCATGCTGAACATTCAACAGACAGATAAAAGCCGGCACGGTCGGCAGCATCAAATGCAGCTTCTGGCGGGCACCAGGAATGAAAGCGTATATGATTGAGGCCATAAGAACGGCAGATAGAAAAAATGCGGTTCCATGCGGCTGTATCTGTTGGCGGATATCCTGTTTTAGGAAAGATGGCACATTCCAACGTACCTCTCAAAAAAACAGGGCGATCATTAATGGTAAACTGCGTTCCCCTTGTTGCAAAGCTCCGCATTCCAAAAGTTATATTTTTTACATCTGCATCATTTGTATTTTTCAAAATAACTTTAAGTGAGTATAAGTTTGGATGAAATTCATCCCACAAAGAAGGCTGCTGCCCCATAGGATAATCTATTTCAATAGTTGTTGTATCCACGTCAAGCAAAATATTTTTTTGAAGGGATCTATTTTTAAGATCAGCCCTAAAATTGATTGCTGAAACATCCAGTAAAAGCCTGGAGCTCATTTGTTTTCCGGTGCTGTTATTGATAGTGATTTTTACGTGAATATTTTTTTTAGCAACATCCGGAAACACCTGTGCATCCACCAGGTAAGCGCCTGCTTTACGTACCATGTGCATGTTACCAATAATTCCATTCCAGTTAGTTTGTGTGTTGTCAGAAATACTGTGTGCATCCGCCCCGGGATTAATCTCTTTTATACGATTATCAATTCTTAAAGTAATGCTATGCATACCCGGTACAAGCATTCCTTTTGGGATTACATACTGATGCGGAGTACCCAAAGCATTCTGCATACCTATCAGCTTATCATCAATCCAGGCAATGGTTTCCCAATGGCAGCGTTCTAAAAACAATTCAACATCCTGCTGTTGCCAGCCCGGTGGAATATTGATAATTTTTTTATACCATGCTGCTCCCACATAATGTTTTACGGGCTGTAACCAAAATGATATTTTTATGTTGCCTTCCTTGCGGTAAGGCGCATAACTACTGTCTTTAAACCAGGCAGCATTCCAGAAACCTCCTGTCCATTTGGTATTTACAGTTACATCATTTCCCTTTCCATTGGTTGTCATCGACCCTGGCAGGATTACCTCATCTGTAAATGATTTCTCAAACCAGTTTTCCTTCACACCTAAATCGAGGCTATCCATCTGAAAGCTCCATTTACCGGCAAGGCTGATGGTATCACTTATTTTTTTATACTGTGCATCGGCTGCATTAAAATAAATTAATAGCAATAGTGTAATCAATCTTTTTTTCATAATTTTTTTTTAAACCACAATCATTAAAAGAGAGAAGTAAAATTACACACATGGTTTCTTAAGTGGATGGAGTAATTGTTTGTAATGATGGATTTTATTATTGTATTGTTATACTATGAAAAACAGCTTTAACATTATATCTTTTTCTTTTATAGTCAATTATAAATCTCATTAAAAAAAAGGGGCAATGGAAATTGCCCCACACGATTACCAAAACTTGCTTGCTTATGAAAAATCTGAATATGGTTATTATCACAAAAAATAAATACTCTCAAAAATATCAACCTGCTTATGTTTTATAGAATCGGTACTACTTAAACAACGGTCAAGGCTTTTAGAAAAAGCAGCCTCTAAAAATTGGGTAACAAATTTTCTGTCTCACATGTATCGTTTTATAGCTTGAGAAATCAGTGTTTCATTATTTTTTTAAAATCTCTTTCATTCAAATTGGTTACAGGATTAAATTTGTTTCCCTCCATATATCGCAGCAAACTATATTTCAATTGGGCAGCTACGGGCCGCTTCTCTAAATCATGCTCAATATCCATTGTGCATAAAAGTAATTTGCCTTTACCCACTTTTGCTTCAATAATGTTGGCCATATTGCGGTTCTTGAAAAAATTATCTACGTCTCTTAATACAATAGCAGAAGGATTAATTCCAACACTATCTAAAACAAATGTGGTAGAATTTTTACACAAGTCCCACCATTGCCAGTTGGTATATTCATCCGTAGGAAAATGGGCAAAGGCAGGATGAGCAGGATTAATCAATAACCCCATCGTACCAGGCTGATTGGGAAAATGAACAGGGCTCCAAAACACCTGCACAAATTTTCCTTCCACCCCATTTATTTTTTCTTTTGCTGGATTTAGTAAAACAGTTTTGCCTTTATTTAATGCATTGATTGCTTCTGTATAATCTGTTGTAAAAACTACAGCCGGATTTTCCCGGGGTAATATTTTTGGATACACCCAAATATTCCAACTGTTACTGTAATTAGTATTTTCAATACTTACGGTGAGGGTTAACTTTTGTGCAATAGAAATTTTATTTAATACAGCAGTAATATTTCCCGGCGTTCTTCCATTACCTATTTCAATGGTTGATGGGTTGCATCTTCCTTTTGCTATAATCTGTTTATCGTTTGTTGAAATTTGCCAGCTTACAGATGCCTGTTTAATAGCGGCTTTACTAAAATTGGCTACTTCAACTGATGCAGAAAAAGTTTCATCATTCGTATACGTTGCTTTTTGAAACCTTACAAGCGGAACTACAGGGGAGCAAAATTCTCTAAATTCATCAGATGTTATCAACCCTTTACTTTCCCAAAACGCATCTAATATACCAACCAATGCCGTTCCTTGTCCGGGAAAATCATGTATATCCAATAGCTGGAAACCACTAGCACCCTTGGTTTTCAAGGCTCTTTCAATTTCTTCTTTATATAGTAGAACTGCAAGTTTTCCACTAGCCTTTGTAAAATCATTTGCCAGTGGCAGTAAATTCTTTTTTATCAACTCATTTTTTACAGCAATAAAATTTACAGGGTTTAATACACCGGTATATTTTGAAATCTCCTTCATATTTGGATACACAGCGTATTGTCCCACTTCATGCGTAATCAACGGCACGGGCAAACCATCAACCGCAGTAGTATAATCTTTATTGAAAGATGGTGCTTCTGTATCAAAAATTCCCTGCCCACGCACCCATCCTTTTTTGGTGTATTGAGTAATAAAATAATCATCGGCTGGCACAGGCCATTTGCCAAAACCTTCTTCAAAAGTGAAAGTAGTAGTGGTATATAATCGTCTTTTGTCAATTGCTTTCAATGCCATTACTTCATCAGAAAGCCATTGCATGTTTCCCTGCATTTCGTTGCCCATGCTCCAAAAACAAAAAGACGGATGATTACCATAATATTGAATTATCCTTTTCGCTTCTGCCTGTAAAAAATCATCGGCTGATTTATCCCGCCCGATTTTTAATGACCAGACAGGCAATTCAATTTGTAAATAAAACCCCATTTCATCTGCTACCTCAAAAGCCGCAGCGGGCGGGCACCAGCTATGAAAGCGAAGATGATTTAATCCGTATATTTTTGCTGTTTGAAATACTTTTCGCCAACCGTTTTTTTCCATTGGCGCATGGCCCAGCTTTGGAAAAATGCTACTCTCTAAAGTGCCCCTTAAAAATAATGGCCTGTTATTTATTTGCAAATGGGCATTGGTAGTACCGATTGTTCTAACGCCAAAAGAAGTGGTTGATACATCATTTCCTTCAGCAGACTTTACCGATACATTCAGACTATATAAAGAAGGATTAAATTCATCCCATTTTTTTAAAGCGCTGTTTGTTCTTATAATGGAAGTAATTTCATTTGCACCGGGATTTAGGGTAATATTCAAACTAAATGCAGTAAATTTTATAGCGCCATTTACAGCAGATAAATAAAGAGAACCCTTAGTAGTTTTATTAAGGTTATTATTAATGATGCTGACAACTTTTATGATATTTTCTTTGGGTTCAGGAAATACCTGCAGATTTTCTATATAGATTTTTGAAGTGGAACGAAGCTCTATTTTACCAATTACACCATTCCAGATTATTTGCGTGTCATCAGTATATGCCTGAGCAAAATTTGCTGTGCCAAGGCTGATATCATACTTCCGGCTGTTATCAATTCTTAAAGTTACGATGTGCTTGCCAGGCTTTAAATAATTGGATAAATTAAAAGTATGTGGGGCAACAAGGCTCTCACCCATTTCATTTATTTTTTCCCCATCCACCCAAATATTAGTTTGCCATATCACCCGCTCTAAAAACAGTACTATTTGCTTTTTATCCCATCCTGCAGGTATGGTAATTTCTTTTTGATACCAGGCTGCTCCAGTGTAAGAAACCTTACGCCATAAATGCAGCATTACCGCTCTCGTTAATTCAGGTTTGATGTTTATCGGGTTGCCAAAGCCAGCATCATCCATCGTGCCTGGCAATTTTATTTGTTGCTTAAAAAATGAAACTGGTTTTTTATACCATTCTGATGTTTCGCCTTCGTTTAATGAATCAATTTTATAAGCCCAGTTACCAGCAAGTGAAATATTTGCAGCAGGCTGGGCAGCCACATTTAATGCAAACCCTGTTAAAACAAAAAGCAATATTTTTTTTACAGTAATCATAAACCACTTATTTTAAAAAATGAAGCTTAATCAACTTTACTAAGTTGCGCTAAAAACTCAATCATATCCATGTGTATGGCAGCTCCCTGGTGGTTAATATTACTTTCCAATACTTTTTTTAAATTATTTTTTGCTTCATCTGTTTTGCCCAAACCCAGCAATCCTAAGCCAATGAGATAATGGCAATGAAGGGTATTCTTCATATCAAGGTCCTGGTCAAACACCAGTAAATCGGGCAGGGATACAGCGAAATAATCTATTGTAATTTTATCATTCAAGTGTTGCTTACCAAAGCTGATAAGTTTATTAAAAATTTCCTTTGCACTATTTTCTTTGCCTAATTTCAACCAGGCCAAACCCTGGTAAAATATTTTATCGGGCTGAGGGTCGTTGTAAAAAATTGCCTGAGCAGGTTCGCTGATTCCCTTTGTTGCCAATACAAATTTTTCAGTTGCCTGTTGCTTTAATCCCATTGCTTTAAAAGCACACCCCTGCAGATAATGAATATCATTTTCCTGCGTACCATATAATTTGCCTTCGCCTAAATCGTAAGGATAAATATCTATTGCTTTTAACAATTGCAATGCATATTCATTTCTTCCTTCACTTAGTGCTTTCTTCGCCAGTTCAATATGGCAAATCAAAAACTGGTTCACCACTTTTCCTTCACCACCTTCCCAGGGATGAAATTGTCTTGCTGCAATCAGTTCTTTTGCTTTTTCATAATTGCCCAACTGGTTGTACATTGAAATCCTTTCTAAATAAATATCATCCCTCATGGCCACCAGAGATAAATTCTTTTCAAGTAACTCCAGTCTTTGAACAGAAGGATAGTTTTGAATTTTATAAGACTGGTCCAATTCCATCAACACCCTTGCATCAGACGAATCCAGTTCAAAAGCTTTTTTTAATAGTTGTAAACTTGCTGCCGGATTATTTAATTTATTGTGATACGCAAGGGAAAGGTTCCGAAGTACCGTTGGAAATGTGTCATCTAATTGCATTGATTTTTCCCAACACTCTATTGCCTCTGTATATTGTCTTCTTGCATACCAATAGTTGCCTAAGTAATAATATGCTTTAGCGTCACCAGTATTGTTATTAATTGCAGATTCCAGCACCATCATATCTTCTATCTTATGAGGGAAACAATAATCCGGTGATGCCATTGCTGCCTTCTTGAGATAGGCATCCGCTATGGGTTGATTGTTCAACTGCATATTTAACCAGCCTAAATAATAGTATAGCAAAGGAGTAGCTTTTACCTGGTTTTTCTCATATAATTTTAATAAATCAGTTGCTTCTTCATACATGCCTGCATGCACGTAATCCAGTGCATATTCCAGGTAATTATTAAAACTGTTTCTTATCAGCTTTATAAAAGCAGCAAATAATGCATCTGTGTAAGATTGCATGTTAGCAGCCGCTGCAATTAAATACTGTTCAAATAAACAGCCATAATTAAACGGGTCAATGGCAAGTGACTCATTGATTAAAATTATTGCCGCTGCTGTGTTTTTTGTTTTTCTTAAAAGTGCCGTTTTTAAATGCCTTGCATTATGACTATGGCTGTTTTTAATAATTGATTTATCAATTAAATAAAGTGCATCAGTATAATCTCCTTTGATTGCTGCAAGCCTTGATAGTTGGAAAAAAGCATTGTGCTGGCATTCATCATTCCAGGTAGATTTATAAAAAATATTATAGGCTTCGTTATTTTGATTGCCCATTTTTAAACACAACCCAAGATTATATAAAACAATGCCTTCATTAGGGTTTGGGTTTCGTTCGGTTATGCTGTTAACCGCTTTTCTAAAATAAGGCGCTGCTTTTTCAAACTGCCCGTTTCTTAAATGTAGTAAGCCCATTGCATTGTTGCAGCGAATATCTGTTGCATCTCTTTTTAGAGCCTCTTCATAATACGAAATCGGAGAAAAAGTTGCATGACGGTATTGCTCTAAATGCAAGCCGTTTAAAAATAACAACTCATTTGTTTCAATTTCAGAAGGATATTTTGCAGCTTTTGCAGGCTGTGGTATTTCCTTTTCAATTTTTCGTTCCCGCTGATAACTTACCAGTATATTTTCTTTGTTATCGCTTATAATTACTTTTATTTCTTCCGGTAAAAATGGACTATTTAACTGCACCGATTGCTGGTAACTATTTTGAGGAGATAAATTAGTAGTGAATTCATTTAGCAACACATCATTTTTAAAAAGCTGTATAACAGCATTTGGATATATTGCGGTGGCATACACTTTGAGCAATACTTCATTACAATTAAAATCAAGATTAAGTGCTGCCTCTTTAGTGGCATTTTTAACTATTCCTATTTCCGCATAGGGCATAAAATATTGCTCAAAACTTTTTTCTTCGTTGGGCTGTATCCAGGCAAAGTCTGGCTGGTTGTCAGTAAAAACACCACACATTAATTCAATGTATGGGCCATCTTCATCGGTAAGGTTTCTGTCCCATGCTTTACCAAAATCGCCGTTGCCCCACGTCCATTGTTTTTTGCCTGTGGATACATGATGATTGGCAACATGCAGCATGCCCGCCTGCGTATCATGTTCGTAGCAACCAATAAAATTATAACTGGATTGCACCGCCATATAAGAAGTAGGCACAGGTATATTTTTGTACATAGAAATATCTGTACCCGGTGCATAATTTACTTTATAATAAGTACCGGTTGCAATGGGGAAATCGCTCACATCTCTTTTGCCATGGTCATACACCGCATGTACATCTGGAGGAAAAACGGACTGATAAAAATCATTCACCTTAACAGCAGGATTAGCCCACCAGAGAAAGGTTTGAGGGAAAGGTGTTTTATTATATAAACGTACTTTTATTTCAAGATATGCTTTACCGGGATATAGAGTGAAACCTGCCATACCCTTTGTTCTGAACATCTTTTCCAATTCATTTACCCATACTGTTTTGCTGCCGTCTGCATTTTCTTCAATGGTAAAATCAATAGGCTCATAAGTAGATGGGCGGTGATGCTGCGGCCAGTTAAATTCAATGCCTCCACTAATCCATGGGCCTGTTAAACCAACTAGTGCCGGCTTAATTACCTGGTTATAATAAATGAAATCTCTTTTACGAATTTTATCATACGCCCGATGCACCCTTCCACCAAGCTCAGGTAAAATCATTATTTTAACATACTCATTTTCAAGGAAGATAGCATCATATTCTTTTTCAAATTTTTCATCAGCAATTTTTTCAATTACCGGGTGAGGATATACAACACCGCTACTTCCCTGATAAACTCTTTTCTCTAAAAAAATGGGGTTTTTTTCCGGGTCACCAATTCCATAGGTAGGAATCAATATTTTTTCATGCCATGCAGCAACAACATTTATCATAATAGCAAGTTTGTAAATAATCGGATACAAAAATACTGACTGACTACCTACTTCTTAATGGAATAATTGTTTGTTATGATGGATTATATTATTATTGCACTATGCTAAGAAAGAAAGAAGGCTTTGCCGGGCAACGGGCAATTGTACTGCCAAGGACAATATTGGCAAAATATTGCAGCCCCAATCCTTTGATCGCAGGTGCATACATTACTGACATTGGTTATTATCCAAAAGCTAAGTTTCATTATAGGGAAAGAGTACATGGCAGCGACCAAAATATATTAATCTATTGCTGCGAAGGAAAGGGTATTTCACAAATAAAAAAAGAAGTGTATCAACTAAACCCCGGTGATTTTATTATTATACCGCAGGGCGTTGCACACAACTATTCAGCAGACGAAACAACTCCCTGGACTATTTACTGGATACATTTTAAAGGGAATATTACCAACAGTATTTTAAAAACATTTCAATTAAA
>JAYUBR010000421.1:0-6210 GCA_043740775.1 Ferruginibacter sp.
CTGTACGTTTACTTTGTTGCCCATTCGAATGCTGTTAACGTCACCACGTATCACCGCATTAAACCACACACTGCAGTCGTTACCCATTATAACATCACCTACAATAGTGGCGTTGGGAGCAATAAAACAATTGTTGCCTATTACTGGCAACACACCTTTTACCGGAAGAATTACTGGCATAGTTTTTAATTTTTTATCTTGAGCCGCACTAACTTTTAAATCCTCAAACTTTTTTCGGATTCAGGAAGATTGAAATAATTAACCCTGCACTTACAATTACATCAACAATATTCCAGTACGTTCTTCCTAAAGCTAATTTAATGAATGGTTGAAACAACAATGCTAAAGCGATATAAATAATTATTGCCATTTTTTGGTTTCTCTGGGAACTAAAATAAGCTAATAAAATAAAACCGAACATACCCAGAAAGCGAACGAATTGATAATAACCATAAGGCATATGAAATAGACATCCAACAAAAAGTGCTACAAGTATTAATTTGATACTTATCTGATTCATATTATATCAATTTCTTTCGATAAAATAAAATCATTCCAAGCTTTTGTGTAACCATCAAAAATATTATTAGGAAGTACCGCTACTACTTTTTTAAAAGAAATTGCAACTTGCGGTTTATTCTTTTGAAAATTATTAATTTCCTTAAGTTTTTCCCATCCATCCTTACCGGGGAAAGGAATTAATATACACGCAATGCTTGTATTGTCGTTTAAATTCAAAGCGATATTTACCGCAAATGTTTGTAAATTAATTGGCTTTTCAATTATGCGAAGTCCTAAATGAGTTTCAAAGTTCAATGACAGGTCTTTTTTATTTAACCAAAATAATGGAAACTCACATGGATATACTTCCTTATTATTCAAAACTGCTCTTATTAATTCTCCATTACTTGAAAAAGTAAAGTCATATCCAAAATTCGCAAAGCAGATTAAGTATGCGGTTTTCAAAAGTGCTTTAACTACCTTTTCGTCATTGGGCCTTTGGATTGTCATTTTGCCCTCCCATGAAGTATTATTACTTTTATTTTCGAGCCAATAATTTAAAAAAGGAGATTGATTTTTTGACTTAATTGGGAAATTAACATCTAATTTATCTTTATTATTTTTTTTAATGTAACAAGTAAAATTTCCAGGTATACCAATGAGTGAAAATTTGGCTGGAATTTTTGCATTATCAATATTTGACAGAGTTGCTTCATAATTCATTTTGTTTATTAATTCACTTTCATAGTAAGCCCCTGCTTCATTATTACATTTTTTACAAGTAAGAATTTTTAGTTTGCCGCCGACACTTTCAGGAGGGAAATGATCGAGAGTAAATTCTGAACTTTGTTTCCTTTCTTCCTCTAACTCAACTAAAAAATTCTTCAAACATAGCGGACATAAATAGGCTAAATGCTTTGGAATACTTGTTTGGTTTTTGAAAATTAAATCAAAATATTTTTTTTGGAATAATGACAATGAAGCCCAGAAATAGAGAAGATGTGGTCTTAGAATTTCTCTTCGTAAATATTTCATAATTTATATTTAATCTTCCCAAAACTGAATACCACTTTTATTAATATATCCTTCATATCTGATATATGCTATACCGTTTTCGAAAGGGCCATTAAAGTCATAAATAAATGGAATAATTTCTTTACCAGTTTTATCAATATATCCCCATTTAGCATTTTTTAAAGCAGGTGCTGAGCTATCAGAAAAACTATACACGTCATCATATACACAAGGAATAACTAAGTTACCTGATGTATTAATAAAGCCATATTTATCATTAATCTGAACATCTAACATACTTTCTTGAAAACCCCAACTCGTCTTGTCAATCCCATCAAATATTAATTTGCCATGTAATGTTGTATTGTTCAAGCTAAGTATTTTATATTTCGAATCAATCAGTTCAATTTTTAAATAATTAATTTCTAAATGTTTGTTAATGGCATCAATTTCATTTAGATAATTTAATTCAGAATCAGCAACTATTTGGCCGCTCTTGTCAATATGCTCCCATTCCTTATCTATTCTAACATTAGCAAATCCGTTATTGTAGCTATGCACATTACCATACATCAATGGTATAACAATCTTACCCACTTTGTCTATAAAGCCATATTTACCATTAATTTTTACTCTTGCCAATCCTTCTGAAAATTGAGATGCATCGTCAAATTGAAAGGGGATAACTGTATCACCCAAATTATTAATAAACCCATATTTGCCATCTTTTTTAACATTCACTAATCCTTCAGAAAAAGTATTAACTCTGTATTCATAAATACATGGGATAACAATATTTCCTTTCTTATTAATCAAACCCCATTTGGAACCAGATTGAATATTTGCATAGTCATTATTAAATGGTTCTGTTTGGGTAAAAACACAATCAATTACAATTTTTTTATCAGGTTTACAAAAACCCCATTTGTCCTTTTTTCGATAAGGTATTAATTGCGGCTCGGCTATCGCAATTAATTTATTTGTCACGCTTATTGCATTTGCTACACTTTTTATTAAGCCAGCTTGATATGGTATAAGTTTATTATTTTCCATTTTTAACTTCATTCTCTTGTTCTGCCAATTTTTGCTTGGTATTAATAAAGTAATCATCCCAATCACCAATACTACTAATTGTTTTATAGGTATCACCTTCTTTAATATATTCTAATTGACTTTTAAGTTCTATAATGAGTAATCGCAGTTTTTCCATTTCACTTTGAAGCAATTGTTTTTGATTAATAGAATCCGATTTATTGATAAAAAAACTCCCTTTTTCTAAATTATTTAAAATTTCAGCTACTCGTTTAAGATCGTTTTTTTCATAAGCAGCACTAAGTTCTGCAAATAATTTTGTGGCCAGTTCTTTTTGTTCTTCACTTACAACATCGGGGTGGCAAAGTTTGCTTGCTTTTCGGTATTTATCTTTTAATTCTTTTTGTTCTTCTATTGTTAATGCTACTAATTGTTCATTTTTGGCAGCTTCGTATTCTGTATAATATGTATTGTAGTCTTCGTCTGCTTCTTCTTGTTGTAGCGTGCCTTTTGCTTTTTCTTTCCTGTATTTAAGAATTTTAATAAGAAGTTCTCCCAATTCTTTATTGTGTCTTACCCCAAATTCGTGTATCAACTTTTCTATATCAGCTTTCTCATTTGACAAGCAATTTATTGTGTCTTCTAATAATTTAATTTCGAGTTTTAAGGCATCTATTCCCGGATCAACGTAAATACTAAGATTATGATGCTGATTTATAAATATTTCAATTGCAGTTACGGCTTTGCTATAAGATTTTTCTTTGAGCGCAATAACTATATTTTCTAATTCAATTGATAAGACTTGTTGTTCTAATTTAGAAGCATGGTTATCAATTTCATCTTCTTCCTCTAAAGAAATAAGGCTTTTGATCAGTTCTAATCGTTTAATTATTCTTGAAAGATCCATGTTTTTTAAGATGCTAATTTTTATGCGATAAAATAGTGTGTTAGGAATATTACTGCGAATATCAAACTTTCTTATCGAAATTTGCGGACTATGACGCAACGCCAGTTATTTCTTGCACATGTAGGTCAAACATCCCAGGCACCATTGGCCCTTGAAATTGTGAAGGCCAGCGGCAGCAGCCTGTGGGATATCAATGGTAAAAAATACATTGATTTGATTGCCGGTATCAGCGTATGCAATGTGGGGCATTGCCATCCGCAAGTGATTGCAGCCATCAAAAATCAGGTAGACCAATACATGCACATCATGGTGTATGGCGAACTGGTGGAGAGTCCGCAGGTAGCCTATGCAAAACTGTTGACCGATCATTTACCTGCAACACTCAATTCAGTTTTTTATACCGCCAGCGGCAGCGAAGCCACTGAAGGCGCAATGAAACTAAGCAAGCGTTTTACTGGTCGTACACAGATCATCTCCTTTAAAAATTCTTATCATGGCAGTACGCAGGGAGCGCTGAGCATCATGGGAGATGAGTATTGGCGAAATGCATTCCGGCCTTTATTGCCCGATACTATGCAATTGAATTATAATTCTTTCGAAGACCTGCAGCACATCACAGAAAAAACAGCCTGCGTAGTTGCAGAAACAGTACAGGCCGAAGCAGGTGTTTTAGTACCACAAAATAACTGGCTCACGGCCTTGCGCACCCGCTGTACACGAACCGGGACCTTATTGGTATTAGATGAAATACAGTGTGCCTTTGGCCGCAACGGAACACTGTTTGCATTTGAGCAATTTAATGTAGTGCCCGATATACTTTTATTGGGCAAAGCACTCGGCGGCGGCATGCCTTTGGGGGCTTTTGTTGCAGACAAAAAAATAATGGATTCGCTTACACATAATCCTGTGCTGGGGCATATCAATACTTTCGGCGGGCACCCTGTTAGTTGCGCCGCAGGCATGGCTGCATTGATTGTTTTGTTGCAGGAAAATTTAATCAGCACCGTAAAAGAAAAGGAACAATTATTTCTGTCGCTGCTGCAGCATCCTGCCTTAAAAGCAGTACGGAGCTGTGGTTTAATGCTGGCTGTAGAATTTGACAGCTTTGACATCAATAAAAAAGTAATTGATGCTTTAATTGAAGAAGGGGTATTTACTGATTGGTTTTTATTTGCGGCCAATTGTTTACGGATAGTACCACCGTTGGTGATCACTAACAAAGAAATAGAATTGGCCTGCCAGAAATTGATTGATGTGTTAGACAAATTATTTGCGTAGGAACAGGCTGCGGCCTGTTCCTACATTCGCCTGTTCCTAATCAGTAAAAGATATTATTTATGAAGTTACTACATTCATTTTTTTACGCAGGCAGAGGAATTAAATATTGTTTCTGGCAGGAGCAAAATTTCAGGATTCATATACTTGCAATTGTTGTAGTGAGTATAGCGGGGCTTTATTTTTCCATTAGCACAACTGAATGGATTTTTGTAACAGGTTGCTGTACCATGATGGTCGTAATGGAAATGCTGAATACTGCACTTGAAAAAATGTGCGACTTTGTTACAAAAGATTTTCATCCTTTAATAGAATGCATTAAAGACGTAAGCGCCGGTGCAGTATTGGTTTGTGCGGCAGGGAGTGCAACTACCGGGGCAATAATATTTATACCAAAAATTATGCAACACCTAAAATTATTTCTATGAAACGACTTACATCTTCGCACATGCTGCAAGGGGCATTTATGGCTTTTATTGCCGCCATGATGGTATGCAGAATTTTTTATTCAGGCACCCTTATGTATTTATTTCTTATCTGGAATTTATTTTTAGCCTGGATACCTTTTCAATTGAGCGTGTTGTTAGACAGTAAAAAATTACATCACACCGGGCTGCTTATTTTGTACTGGCAGGCTGGTTATTATTTTTTCCAAATGCCTTGTACATCATCACAGATTTGATTCATTTGGAAGATATTGAAACAGATGTGCCGGTATGGTTTGATGCCATTTTAATATTTACTACTTCTGTTGCAGGGTTAATTCTTGCCTTTGCATCTTTGTTTAAAGTAGAAACTTTTTTGCAGCAAAAAATAAAACAACCTATGGTTAACCGGTTAATAATTGGCTGCCTTTTTTTGGGCTCCTTTGGCGTTTACCTGGGCAGATTTTTACGATGGAACAGTTGGGATATTGTAACACATCCTTTGATTTTATTAACGCAAATAGCGGCTCCATTTATTTTGCCTTTGCAGCATTACCGCACCTGGGGAGAAACGGGCATGCTTACCTGCCTGTTTTGTCTTTTATATTTTACCATAAAAAAATTACCCGGTCTTTTTAAAGAACGGGGTAACACCTTTACTGTATAAGCTTTGCCAAAGTTTCAAATTTTGGCAAAGCTTTAAAACGAAGCCTTAAAAATCAAGCCCCATACTTACATACATGATTGGTTTACCTTTAAAAAAACCGTTCATTTGCCAGGCCGCATCAAACTTTAAAAAATAACCAAGCAAGGTACTTCTTGCGCCAAAGCCATAGCCACCGGCAAAAGGCCCGAAGCCACCCGCCTTCTTTTCTATTTGCACCGGCGGTATACCATAGATTACTTCAGGCCGGTGAATGCCTTTTAAACCGCCGCTCCATGCCGAACCCAAATCAGTAAATTGAACCAATTGAAAGTTGCGCAAAAAGGCATTGTTGATAGGGCGGTTAAATAAAGTAGTAAATACCGGCAACCGGAATTCACTGTTTAACACAA
>JAYUBR010000422.1:0-1823 GCA_043740775.1 Ferruginibacter sp.
GACTGTAAATTAGATGGCTGGCAGAATCTCTTTGAGCCCAATGAATGTAGCGCCAATTTTATTTTCATCTGAAAAAACATTCCGGAAATTATATAGCGAAGTACTTTATTTGTCGCTTAAAAATAAAAACAACAAGATGAGAAAGCAACAATACGGAAGCAATAAAACGGTGCTTGTAATAATTGGTTTATCGGCTTTGTTATTAACTGCTTTTTCTTCTCTTAAAGCACAGCAATTACCACCTGGTATTAAAACTTCCAAAGCTGTTATTGATGGGTTTATGGATAAACGGTTTGGCATGTTTATTCACTTTGGCCCGGTAAGTATGCGGGGTACAGAGATTGGCTGGAGCCGTGACAGAGAAGTAGCCATTGAAGAATATGATAACCTGTATAAAGAATTTAATCCCGTATTATTTAATGCGGATGCATGGGTAAAGGCTGCAAAAGATGCCGGTATGAAATACCTCACCATTACTGCTAAACACCATGACGGTTTTTGCGAATGGCCCACAACTGTGTCAGATTACAACATCATGCACACACCTTTTAAGAGAGACATTGTTGGCGAACTGGCTGCGGCCTGTAAAAAACAGGGTATTGCTTTTTGTATTTACTTCACTGTATTAGACTGGCACGACGCGGATTACCCGGTGCACAGCCCGCACGATTCAACCAAAAATGTGCCGGGCAATATGAAGCGTTTTGTTGGTAAAATAAAGGCAGAATTAAAGGAGCTTATTACCCGCTACAAACCCTATATGCTTTGGTTTGATGGCAACTGGGAAAAGCCCTGGAAAAATGAATACGCCGTCGACGTATACCAGTTCATCAAAAGTCTTGATAAAAACGTGATTATTAACAACCGTTTGGGTAAGGGTGAGCACATCGCTTTTTCCGCCGAATCGGTAGGCGATTATCTTACCCCCGAACAAAAAGTAGGCGCATTGAATATGGACGACCCATGGGAAAGCTGCATCACTATTTGTAACCAATGGGCGTGGAAACCAAACGACAGCATGAAGACGCTGAAAGAATGTTTGCAAACCTTGATAAAAACTGCCGCAGGCAATGGCAACCTGCTTTTTAATGTAGGCCCGATGATGGACGGCCGGATGGAAGCGAGACAGGTAAACCGTTTGAAAGAGATGGGAAACTGGTTATCAAAATATGGCGCTTCCATTTATGCCACAAAAGGTGGCCCGTATTACCCCAACGAAGTTTATGCTGCCACAAGAAAAAATAATACCATTTACCTGCATATTTTTGAAAGAAAAACAGCAACGCTTGAACTGCCGGCTTTGCCCGGAGTAAAGATCATAAAGGCACATTTTATGAACGGCAATGAAGTTACATTTACACAGGAAGCAGGTTCGCCAATACACATCAATTTACCAGATGTATTGCCTGACGGGGTGTGTGCTGTTGTAATGCTGGAGCTGGATAAAAATGCGGGACAAATACCGGTGATAAAAAATTAAAATTGTGCTACTTTAATGTGAGTGGTGAGTAGTGAGTAAACGTGACACTCACGACCGGTCACTCACCACCCATTTAATATTTTCTTAAATAAGAGTAATTCGTGGTGAATAGTGCGCAACACTCACAACTCACTACTTACCACTCACTCAATAACTGCCCGTATAAAAATAAAAACGATGAAAAAAATACCCTTACTGTTTGTGTCGCTCTTTGCTTGTTGTGCTGCCTTTGCACAAACCTTTCAACCCAACTGGGCATCGCTTAACACCCGCAAAATGCCTGAATGGTTTCAGCAGGATAAGTTTGGCATCTTTATTCATTGGGGTGTATATGCGGTGCCTG
>JAYUBR010000423.1:0-1821 GCA_043740775.1 Ferruginibacter sp.
AGTTGGCTCCTGGATAGAAGGCAATGTACTTAAAATGTCTGTACCCCTTAAACGAAGGCAGTGGTACGACAGCCTTTTCTCTTTTATTGAAAATACAACGCTGCCATTAAGTCTTACTGGATAGTGCTACTGCAAAATTTGGGATAAAACAAAAACTACAGCCGTGAATAACAATAATAGAAACCCTGTACAAACAAATGGTGCTGCAGCAAAATTTGGATTATTGAATTACACTGCACCTGTAGGATGGAGCCATCAAATTTTTGCAGATGGCGTTGTATTCAAACCCCTTGGCCTGCCGGCTGATGAACACCTGGCCATACAAATAATGCAGCCATTAAATTTTACCGGCACTTTGGAACAGGCGCTTGCACAAAGTTTTGAAGAAGCTACTGCTATGTACAAAGGAACAAGTATGTCTCAATCCGGCGGCGCCTTCAGTAAAAACGCATCCCAAAAATCATTTAATGGCTGGGAATATATAAGGGGGAAAGGAGGCATACAGGTAGAAAATGGAACAGCCTATAAAACCGAAATGGGGCTTGAAGTTTTTGTTATTAAAATAAATAACCGGTTTGAACGTGTGGCCATTTTAGAATCCAGAAAATATTGCAATGGCGTATCAAGGTATTATGCAACCGACAGAATAAATTATCGTAATGATATTGAAAACCTTTTATTCTCTTTACAATTTTCAGATTTTAATGCTACTGTTTTAAAACCGGGTTCTATTAGCGGCAATGGCATTATGGGTGTGTGGGAAGGAACCATTCAATCTACCGGCGCAGCAACGGGTGTGCGGTTAGAAGTTTTTTCACCCATTTTTTTTAATAACGGGCAGGTTTATTTTGGAAATAAATTCCCTACAGAAGGGCTTGATGATTTCAATAGCCGCATACCGCCGGAGTTATACCCACGCAATTGGGGAACCTATACATTCAATAATGGTAATGGAATGTTGAAAATGCCTTTTGCCGAAATTCCTTTCAGAACGCAGGGAGATAAACTTATTGTCACCAAAAATCAACGGGACTGGCCTTTTATAAAATTGAATAGCGTTGATGGTGCAAAATTTAGCGGCACTTATAAAATGAGTGAATCTTATGAAATAATCCCTGTAATCACTTTTACGGCAGATGGCAGGTTTACCGATAATGGGGTGGTGAGGACTTTATATCATGATGGCACTAACTGTGTAAATCCGGGTTACGTACCTGGCTCGGGAACTTATCAGGTAAAGAATTTTACTATTCATTTTAATTACACTGATGGCAGAAAAGTAAATATTGCTTTTATGGGAACGGACTATGATATAAATAATCCTTCGCCTCCTGTGTTGCGAATGAGTTTTGATGACAACCCAATGTATAAACAATAAACAAAGCCGGTAGCTATCGGGATAAAATAAAAAAAAATAAACATGATACATCTAACAACCAAAAATGATTTTTTTAAAAATAAAAAAATCCTGCCTCTTTCATTATTAATAATGATACCCTTATTTTTTATGCAATGCAAAAAAAATAAGGATGTAGTAGTGCCGCCTGCTGTAACCAAATCAGTTTATATAACCGGGTTCGAATTTGATGGCAGCCGCAATGCAGCTAAACTCTGGAAAGATACTGCTGTTACTTTTTTACTCCCCACTAATACAAGAGGTTCTGGTCTCACAGTGTATGTATCCGGAAAGGATGTGTATGTGGCAGGCTATGATTATACAGGTAGTGCCAACACCGTAGCAAGGATATGGAAAAATGGAATCGCCACTTCACTTACAAGTGGGGTTACTGCGGCCATTGCCTATTCGGTTTTTGTTTCAGG
>JAYUBR010000424.1:0-6167 GCA_043740775.1 Ferruginibacter sp.
TTTTTCAAACGGAGCTTGTTATGCAGATTTAGATAATGATGGAGACCCGGAAATAATCATTAACCAGTTTAATGGTGCAGCAAAAATATACCGGAATAATGCGGAAAAAGTACGAGCAAATAATTACATAAGTATAAAGTTACAGGGCGTATCGCCAAACCTGCAGGCAATCGGGGCTAAAGTATTTCTTTATTCCGGGTCCAGTTTGCAAATGCTGGAGATGAACCCTTACAGGGGCTTTGAATCATCGGTAGATCCCGTTCTTCATTTTGGAACCGGGCAATATAAAACTATTGATAGCATTAAAATCATTTGGCCTAATGGAAAGGTTGAAGTTAAAAAGAATATCATTGCCAACCAACGCCTCACCATAACCTATGGATCAGGGAATGATAGCCCATCCAAACAACCGGCTACACAAAACGCTGAAATAAATAAAACAGGCTTATTTAGAGAAATAACAGGTACACACGGGCTTATTTATAATCATATCGAAAATGAATTTGTTGATTTTAAAATTCAACCCCTCTTGCCGCACATGCATTCCCGCCTTGGACCGGGGCTTGCCACAGCCGATATTAACAACGATGGATTAAGTGATCTTTATGTAGGCGCCGGAGCAGGTTATCCCGGATGTTTTTTTATACAAAACAAAGAGGGCAATTTTACAAAGAAGCCATTGAGTCAAGACACTGCTTGTGAAGATATGGGTGTGCTTTTTTTTGATGCAGACAACGATGGGGATGCCGACCTGTATGTGGTAAGCGGTAGTAGCGAATTTTTACCTACAAGCAATTTGCTGCAAGACCGGCTGTATATAAACGATGGGAAAGGCAATTTTGAAAATAGACCCAATGCACTGCCCAACACAGTATCAGCAGGGTCGTGCGTAGTTGCTTGTGATTATGATAAAGATGGCGACCTCGATTTATTTGTCGGTGGCAGAGTAAGCCCAGGCAGTTATCCTTTGTCTCCTCAAAGTTATTTGCTAAAAAATCAGCGTGGTGTATTTGTAGATTCGTCTGCGACTGAATTACCTCAATTGGGCAAAATGGGCATGGTAACTGCCGCTTTATGGACAGATTATGATAACGACGGCTGGACAGATTTGATGATAACCGGCGAATTTATGCCTGTAATGTTCATAAAAAATGAGTCCGGAAAACTAAATTTCAAAAGCCCCGTTATACTTCCTCACACATCGGGCTGGTGGAATAGTATAACCGCAGGAGATTTTGACAACGATGGCGATATAGATTATGTAGTAGGAAATCTTGGGCTAAACAGCAGGCATCATGCATCAACCAAAGAGCCGCTTTGTATCTATGCCAAAGATTTTGATAAAAACGGAAGGCTCGACCCCATTATGTGCTACTATGTTCAGGGCAAAAATTATATTTATCCAAGCCGCGATGAAATGATAAAGCAAATGCCTGCTGCCAGGGGACGGTTTTCAACCTATAAAGACTTTGCTTCGGTTACTTTTGAAGAGGCCTTTACTTCGGATGAGCTAAAAGAGGCAACCATTGTAAAAAGCGAATGTATGGAAAGCAGTTATTTTGAAAATAAAGGAAACGGGGTTTTTGAAAGAAAAGCATTACCACTGCTTTGCCAGGCATCACCCATATTTGGCATGCTCACCGGTGATTACAATAGCGATGGTAATTTAGATATTGTTATAACAGGCAACTCCAATTCCACCGAGGTATCAACCGGTGCGTATGATGCCATGAATGGTATATTGCTTGTGGGGGATGGTAAAGGAAATTTTGCAGTTCAAAATTCTATGCAAACAGGTTTAAGAACGCCAGGTGATATGAAAGGAATTGCAAGCCTTAAAAATGCAGACGGATCTTTATTGCTTTTGGCGGCTGCCAATTCAGGTCAGCTACAGGCATTCCGTTGCGCAATACCCAGGCAGGAGTTTTATGAAGCTGGCAACACAAGCGTGTATGCAATTATTGCTTTGAAAAACGGGAAAAAAATGAAGCAGGAATTTTATTGGGGAAATACCTACCTGTCTTCATCAGACCGTTTGATTTGGTATGATAAACAAAACACAACAATGATAGAGTTTTATGATGCTCATGGAAACAGAACTAAAATTATAAAGAAATGAAAAAGATTCTGACAGTTGTATTGATTTTGGTTACAGTTATCAGTTGCAAACAAAAAGAAAAAGCAAAAGATGCCGACATAGAAAATTTCTGCAAAGCCCGGTTTAGCGAATGGAACAAAAAACTTACCTATGTAATTATGACCGACATATTTTCCCCACCGGTTTGCAGTCGCATTTATGTATACCCCAACATAGCTGCCTATGAGGCACTGCTACCCCAAAACAAAGCGTATAAAACGTATTCGGGCAGGTTAAATGGATTGGGGGCGGTACCCCAGCCGCAGGCCGGGGAAATAATTTGTTATCCTCTTTCGGCAAGTATTGCATTTACAACGGTGGCTGCAAAATTAGTGTTTAACAGTGATGCAATAGTAGCGCAGGAAACGGAATACCTGCGTCAGTTAGACAGTATGGGTATTAGAAAAGAACTTTTAGAAAACTCATTAAACTATGGCAGGAAAGTAGGTAATTACATTGTGGAATGGTCAAAGAAAGATGGCTATAAAGAGCGCACAGCTTTAGGTGGTTATATTGTAAAAAGAGACTCCAGCCGATGGATACCTACTCCTCCGGATTATATAGATGCAATAGAAAATAACTGGGGCAGGTTGCGTACAATGGCATTAGATTCTGTATCACAATTCCGGCCCTCGCCTCCTATACCCTATAGTACCAATAAAAATTCGGAATTTTATAAAGAGTGCTACCGTGTGTACACTGCTGTAACAAAACCCAATCCAGGCGATTCTGCTACGGCCTGGTATTGGGACGATAACCCCAACACTTCAGTTACAGACGGGCATATCACCTATTTTATTCAAAAAAATTCACCGCCGGGCCACTGGATATTTATAGCCTGTTCAGTTGCTGAAAAAGAGAAATTTGATCCTATAAAAACTGCCTCCCTGATTTCTATAACTGCCATTGCAATTGCAGATGCATTTATTTCCTGCTGGGAAGCCAAGTATACATACAATTATATCAGGCCCGAAACTTTTATTAATAATTACATTGACAAAGACTGGCTGCCGCTGATTCAAACCCCAGCTTTTCCTGAATTTCCCAGCGGGCACAGCGTGGCATCATCCTCCGCTGCTACCATTCTTACAAAAATGGTGGGAGATAATTATGCATTTATAGATTCGGCAGAAGTGCCTTATGGAAGACCAACAAGAAAATTTGATTCCTTTTACCAGGCATCCGACCAGGCAAGTATCAGCAGATTTTATGGAGGAATTCATTTTATCAACGCACTTGAAAAAGGAAAAGTGGAAGGAAGAAATGTTGGTAGTTTTATTTTGTCGAAACTGAAATAAAAAAACAACTTCTTCAATGAAAAAAATTGTTGCCCGGTAAACTAACCTGGGTCTAAATTTTTATTTTAGTCGTTCTAAAAGATGTTTTAAAAAGTATTAATTGTAGTTGATGTTTTTAATTGAGGCAGATTATTTCATTTAGTCAACTGCATATTTTAAACAATCGTTTGCATGTTCACGCCGGTATAAAACCATTTATATTGAATTTAGTTTTTCATCACAAACAAACAATTATGAACAGAAAAGATTTTATTAAAAACAGTGCGTTGGCAGGCGTGTCATTTTCGCTGTTTCCCTCAACAAATATTTTTGCCGCCGGCAATGATGTACAAAAGGTAAAACTGGCCATCATTGGTGTTGGTGCAAGAGGAAGCGATCACCTGGATTTATTCTTGCGCAGGGAGGATGTAGAACTGGTAGCCATTTGTGATGTGGATGACCGGGTATTGAAAACGGCGAAAGACGCTATAGAGAAAGCTGGCAGAAAAATGCCAAAAATATATACAGGCGATAATTATGCCTGGCAAAAATTGTTGCAGCACGAAAAGCTGGATGGTGTGGTGATTGTTACGCCCTGGGAATGGCATAAGCCGATGATACTGGGTGCGCTGGATGCCGGTATTAAATATGTTGCAACAGAAGTAATTCTGGGTATTACTTTACAGGATCACTGGGATGTGGTAAAAGCTACGGAAAAAAATAATGCCCATGTAATGATGCTGGAAAATGTATGTTATCGCAGGGATGTGATGGCCGTACTGAATATGGTAAGGCAGGGATTGTTCGGTGAATTGATTCATTTGCAGGGCGGTTACCAGCACGATTTAAGAGAAGTATTGTTCAATGATGGCGTACATACTTATGGCCATGGCATTGAGTTTGGTGAAAAAGCTTTTTCAGAAGCGCATTGGCGTACTGAACATTCTGTGCATCGCAATGGCGATTTGTATCCTACGCATGGCATTGGCCCTATTGCACAATATGTTGATATCAATCATGGCAACCGCTTTGTATCACTTTGTTCTTTTTCATCCAAGGCAAGGGGACTGCACAACCATGTGGTAAAAGTGGGTGGCAACGATCATCCAAATGCAAAGGTTAAATTTAAAACCGGCGATGTAATCACTACTTCTATCAACTGCGCCAATGGTGAAACCATTTTATTACAGCATGATACTTATCTGCCCCGGCCTTACTCCCTCGGTTTCAGGGTGCAGGGTACAGAAGGTTTATGGATGGATGTAAACAACAGTATTTATATCCAGGAAAAATCAGCCAAAAATGATAAGTGGGACAATGCACAGGAATGGCTGGATAAATATGATCACCCGCTTTGGAAAAAATGGAGTAAAGAAACAAAGGGAGCCGGCCATGGCGGCATGGATTTTTTTGTAATTCATGGATTTGTAGAAGCCATCAAACGCAATGCACCAACACCAATGGATGTGTATGATGCAGCAGCTTACAGTGCTATTACTCCTTTAAGCGAACAATCCATTGAACTGGGAAACCAAACTGTTGAGTTTCCTGATTTCACCAGCGGCCAATGGATGTATCGTAAGCCATCGTTTTCCCTTACAGATGAGTATTAATTTTTATAATTAAAAGCGGGTTGTTTAAGAAGTGGCTGGTGGGGCCACCAAGATGGGAAAAGAAAATTTCATTTTTAAACTGCTTATTAATTGTTGCAAATAAATAAAAACACCAAACATGGGTAAGCCATTTTTTATTCGCCTCTTACTGTTGCTATCAGTGTATGGTAACTGCTTCAATGTTTTTTGTCAAATAAAAAATACTGATATTGATACACTTAAATTAAAAGATTTCAGGCCCGTCTCTATTTATAAAATTCCGCAAACCAATATTGCAAAAGCAAAATACCCGGTGATAGATTTTCATTCGCACGACTATCCAAAAACAGATGCGGAAGTGGATGTATGGGTGAAGCGGATGGACGAAATGAATATCGCAAAAGCGGTGATCCTGACTTATTCTACCGGTTCCGGCTTCGATTCACTGATACAGAAATATGGTCGTTATAAAGATAGGTTTGAAGTGTGGTGTGGCTTTGATTACACTGGACATGAAAAGCCCGGGTGGGAAAAACATGCGGTGGCAGAATTGGAAAGATGTTATAAAAAAGGAGCTACCGGTGTGGGTGAATTGGGTGATAAAGGGTTGGGTGAATTGTACTCGCTGCCTGTGGCCGGATACGGCCTGCACATTGATGACCCGGCTATGAAACCTTTGCTGGAAAAGTGTGCTGAATTAAAAATGCCGGTAAGCATACATGTTGCAGAAGACCAGTGGATGTATGAAAAGCCGGACTCCGCCAATGACGGATTGATGAATGCAGCAACTTGGAAAGTAGATATGACAAAGCCCGGCATTTTAACCCATGATGCATTGGTAAAAACGCTGGAGAATGCAGTAAAAAATAACCCTGAAACAATATTTATTGCCTGCCATCTGGCAAATACCAATGCTGACTTAAGTATGCTGGGAAGACTGTTTGATTTGTATCCCAATCTATATGCAGACATAGCCGCAAGGTTTGGAGAATTTTCACCAATACCGAGATACACCAGGGCTTTCTTTGAAAAATATGCGGACAAAATTGTGTACGGAACTGATATGGGTTTTGACAAGGAAATGTATCAGACTACTTTTCGCATTCTTGAAACGGCCGATGAACATTTTTATGATCACCAGTTGTTCAGTTATCATTGGGC
>JAYUBR010000425.1:0-1812 GCA_043740775.1 Ferruginibacter sp.
ATTGATAACAGAACCATGATTAAACATAAGCAAGGTATTTTAAGAATTGGTACAAGTAATATTGTTATTCCCGGAAACAAGCAATCATTCCCTGCTGCATTTCAACAAAAAAGCCGGCTTCACTTTTACAGTTCATTATTTAATACACTTGAAGTAAACAGCAGTTTTTACAAAGTGCCAAGGTGGTCAACTTTTAACAAGTGGTCGCTGGATGTACCTGAAAATTTTCGTTTCACCCTAAAGCTTTTGCGGGAGATTACGCATGTGACAAACCTGCAGTACAACCCTCATCAGATTGACCGTTTTTTAAAATCAGCCGATGGAATCGGAAATAAAAAGGGCTGTCTGCTGATTCAGTTTCCCGGCAAAATCAGTTTTAAATATTATAACGAGATAGAACAGATATTGCTAAGACTTAAAAAAGCCGATCCCCAAAATAAATGGCAAAAAGCAATAGAGTTCCGAAGCCCCACCTGGTATGTGAGCGAAACGTATGAGTTGCTAAATGAATACAGTGCATCACTGGTATTGCATGATATGCCAAAAGCGAAAAACGGGGAGATAAATAAAGGCGCCCCATTTGTTTATATAAGATTTCATGGCTCCGAAGGAAATTACCGGGGCAGTTATTAATAAAATAGAAACACGCAGCCCAAAGATTCATTCTGGTGTGTCTGTATCCATGCTGCATATCTTGTGCAATTATTAGTGTATTTCTTCATCCTCCGGATTAAATTCCTGTACATCAATTCACTAAAAACTTACCTGGTTTAAATGGAACCTGGTTTAAATAATGATCATAAAACTTTATGATGTATCCATTTATCAGCTTCACGTTTTCCATAATATTTCCCGGCCCGATTAACTCCCTCATTTTTTTGTTTGTAACTATAGGAAAAAGACAGCAATCGCTAAAAATAAAATGTCTTGAATTTTTAATATTGATTGAATAAAAAGGATTCTCTTTTGCATAAATTACTTTATTTGCAATTGCCCATAATGGGTAACTCTCGCTTTGCATTAACAGGAAAGGTTTTTTCATTTCATGTTTATACAAATCGCCGAATTGAAAACAGTCTAAATTTACGCCTGCTTTTATCCGGTCATCTACATAACAAATTTGCCCGGCCACCGCCCCGCCAACCGACTGACCTAAGGTACCTACTTTTGAAAAATCCATT
The DNA here is from genome assembly GCA_043740775.1 of Ferruginibacter sp. Classification (GTDB taxonomy): domain Bacteria; phylum Bacteroidota; class Bacteroidia; order Chitinophagales; family Chitinophagaceae; genus Ferruginibacter. Next base: position 1,182 of record JAYUBR010000425.1, read on the forward strand.
TTTCCATACCACCGGTTGCTTACTGAAAAGTCATTTATTTTTTGCAGGGTATCCATCATAAACTGTGCATCTTTTGTCCACAGGTGTACGCTTTTCTTAAATATCTGCATCCCTCTTAAGTATGCTTTTAAAACCCGGTTTACCTGCCTGGCATTGGTAGTGTCAGGATTTTTTGTATGCATGAACTCAACTTTTTTCCATTGCAGGTATGCTTTGGTAACCCTGTACTTTTTAATTGTTATTACTTTTCCTTCAGGGGTATTGGTTATCACCTGGTCGTAAGGATGCGTAATGCTTACAACGATATACCCGTTGCTGGCAAGGTTTTCCATCAGGGAAGAATAAAAATCGTCGAGACCAAAATAATAACCTTGCGCAAAAATAATTACAGGAAATTTCTCCTGCTTTTTTGAAATGGGAATATTTTCGTACGAAAAGGTTTTGTATGTTTTTAAACTATCAAAAAAAGTTTTATCATCATTGAATATGCGGTAGTTTTCCCAAAGTACTTTTGAGCTGTAATCTTTCAGGTACAGATTTTCCTTTTCTCCTTTTACATCAGATGGGTACCATATTTTAACCTGTAAACTTCTTTTGTCGCCCCAGGTTAATGTTAGTTTTTCTTTTCGGG
>JAYUBR010000426.1:0-1812 GCA_043740775.1 Ferruginibacter sp.
TGCTTTGCCTGGTTTATTTCCTGGTTATCGTATTTGGTATTAAAACGCAAAACCGGTATACCAAATTTATCAACAACACTGGGATCAATTTCGCAGAAATTACTTGCCAACGCAAGCGCTTCACCACGACCAGCCATGCCAACAGAAGCACCATATAAATAACGCTGATCTTCTTTTAAAGAAGCGCCATATCCACCTGCCTCTTTTGTTTTGCCGTTGATGGGTACCTTCCCGTTCTGGCCTTGTATGCCCATACCAAAACCATAGGCAGGCTGTTCCATGCCTCCCCAATATTCAATATGGTAGCCACGCGCAAAATCAAGTTTTTTATTATCGCCCCACCACGGAGAGTACACATGCATACCTCCCACGCCATCTTCATTGTATCTTTTACGGCCAAGCAATTTGGGCAGGTAACCACCCATAGCTGCACCGGTTGAATCATGTAAATATTTACCTACCACATTGCTTGAATTGCCTATGCCATTTGGATGCGCCGATGATTTTGAATTCAGCATCAGCCTGGCGCTTTCGCAGGCGCTGGCTGCAAGTATTACCACTTTACCCTGCACCTGGTATTCCTGCATATCTTCTTTAAGCACATAAGAAACACCGGTAGCCACGCCACTTGCGTTGGTCATTACTTCTCTTGCCATGGCATTGGTTACCAGGTCTAAATTACCCGTGGCAATGGCTGGTTTTATTAATACCGAAGAAGAAGAAAAGTCGCCGTACACCTTGCAGGAACGGCCGCATTGTGCACAGAAAAAACAAGCACCTCTTTCTTTATTAATGGGTTTGGTAAGAATAGATAAGCGGGAAGGAATAACCGGTATGCCAACACTATTACCTGCATTCTTTAAAAATATTTCATGCAACCTTGGTTTGGGCGGCGGCAGAAAAAACCCATCGGGATCATTTGGCAACCCTTCATTGGTTCCAAACACACCAATCAGTTTGTCAATTTTATCGTAGTAAGGTTTTACATCATCGTAAGTAATGGGCCAATCATCCCCAAGGCCATCGATGCTTTTGTGTTTAAAATCACTTGGTCCAAACCGTAAAGAAATTCTTCCCCAGTGATTCGTGCGGCCACCCACCATACGGGCACGCCACCATTCCCATTTATCCCCGGGGGCATGGGTAAAGGGTTCGCCTTCAATATCCCAACCATGGTAACAGCCATCAAAATCACCAAAGGGCCTGAATTTGGTACTGGCCCCACGCCGGGCAGATTCCCAGGGATTTTTTAATTGAGAAGAATGAATGGCAGGATCAAAGTTAGCGCCTGCCTCTAAAAGGCAAACCTTTAAACCTGCATTGGCCAGCACATAAGCAGCCATACCACCACCCGCACCGGAACCTACAATAACAGCATCATACTGTTTGGATTGTTTTTTAATTTGCAAACTATCGCCCATGTATATTTTTTTTTAGATTCTAAAAACAGGTAAAAAGAAAACGAAAATTGTAAAAGGAAAAATACAAAAGTTTTGCCTCACAAAATTCAATTGATTAATTTTTTTCAATTTATTTCGTATAAAAGGCAGATTGATGTATGTATTTTTCGTAATATTTTTTTATGTGGTGTTCAAATTCATTATTACTAAATTACGCCCCAGGTGTTTCCCGCCATTTTTCTTCTTTTTTTAATGCAAGTTTTTTAATAGTACATTTTTGCAGGTAATACGAGCTATACTTTTTGCATTTGCCTGCAAGGCATAATTTTCTTTATTAAATAAACATACTAAATAAAAAATGATGGAACGGCTTTAAGCCAGTGGTTGATACCTTCACCCATGACAATCTGCT
>JAYUBR010000427.1:0-1810 GCA_043740775.1 Ferruginibacter sp.
GGAAATGTGTTGACAGCGGTAAACTCGATTGAATTAAAAGCCAATGCTCCGGAAGGAACTGTCTGGACAGATACTTCTATAATCGGCAGCGTTAATAAACTTTACCGCACCCATACCATTATGCAAAAAGGCATTAGCAGAACTGCATTGGGTGTTACCTATAATGATATTATTAGGGTGAAAGTAGAACAGAATATATACTATACAGATCCCGCTGCAGGATTGATTTCTGCAGGTATAACCGACTATTATGTTGCCAAAGGTATTGGCGTTGTTGAAGTAGTCGCCTATGGCGAAAACCCAATAACCAGCGAATTGTATGTGGCTGTTCATTCAGTTTTAAAATTTTATTACATACCGTAAATACTAACTGTAAACGTTTATAAACAAAAAAGAGAATGTGCTGACATTCTCTTTTTTTGTGCTTACCGGTAAAAGATTACTTTTACCGGAATGCAACACAATAATATACCCGCAGAAAAGATATTGGCCAACCTGCAAATTAAGGCACTGAATGAAATGCAACTTGCAGCTTTAAAAGCCCATGAAGAAAGTAACAATGTACTGTTATTATCCTCCACGGGTTCAGGAAAAACCCTGGCATTTTTATTACCCATTGTACAATTGCTCACTAAAGAAAGTAAAAAAGTACAGGCCCTGATACTGGTTCCATCCCGTGAACTGGCACTTCAAATTGACGAAGTATTTAGAAAAATGGCTACCGGCTATAAAGTTACCTGTTGCTATGGCGGGCACAAAAGGGAAACGGAAGAAAATAACCTGGTGCAATCTCCAGCCCTTATCATTGGTACACCTGGCCGGGTGGCTGACCACATCCGGCGTAATAATTTTGCGCTGGAAGACATTACCACCTTGGTGTTGGATGAATTTGATAAATCATTGGAACTGGGCTTTCTTGAAGAAATGTCATTTATCATTGGTTCGCTTCCGGCTGTTAAAAAAAGAATGTTGACTTCTGCTACTGAGGCCGTTCGCATTCCGGATTTTATTGGAATGGTATCTCCCGTGAGGCTTAATTTTTTATCGTCAATACCGAAATCTGCCGCCGATGAACTGGTAGTGAGAACTGTTTTTTCGCCAGATAAAGACAAGTCTGAAACCTTGTTCAGGCTCATCTGTTCTATTGGCAATAAATCAATGATTGTATTTTGCAATCACCGGGAGTCGGTGGAACGCACCAGTAATCTTTTAAAAGAAAAAGGAATTGTAAATGTATTTTATCACGGAGGCATGGAGCAACAGGAAAGAGAAAGTGCCATGTGTAAATTTAAAAACGGCACCTCCAATGTACTGGTTACAACAGACCTTGCATCACGGGGTTTGGATATTCCGGATATAAAATACATTATTCATTACCATTTGCCCGCAACGGAAGATGTATATACTCACCGCAATGGCAGAACCGCCCGTATGGAAGCAGGTGGTAAATCTGTATTGATTTTATCCGAAGAAGAAAAGCTGCCTAAATACATCACCGGCGATACAGAAGCAATCATTTTGCCGGAGAGAATTGAATTACCCGAAAAGCCCAAATGGTCTACTTTATTTATTGCGGCAGGTAAAAAAGATAAGGTGAATAAAATTGATATTGTTGGATTTTTATCCAACAAAGGCTTATTAAAAAAAGAAGATATCGGTCTTATAGAAGTAAAAGATTTCTTCTCCTTTGTAGCCGTGCGTAAACTAAAAGTAGGAGCAGTTTTGGAATTGATAAAAGACGAAAAGATTAAGAATAAAAAAGTAAAAATTGCAGTAGCTAAGTAGGATAGAACGTGATGACACGGATTAG
>JAYUBR010000428.1:0-1807 GCA_043740775.1 Ferruginibacter sp.
ATAGTTATACTACTACCACCCGATAATTTTATCGGGTGTTTTTTTTACCAAAGTTTTAATTCGCTTTTTATATTTTAATCTCACTGAAAGTTGATAATCAGGATTTTATTTTTTATAACATTTCCATAACCCTGCAATAATATTTTGGTAACATACTTATATAACCTTGCACCTGTTTCAATCAATATCAATACCACCTTTAAGCATAGCAATCCAAACAAGTTTCCTTAAGCAAGAACATTTTTTAATGCTTGTACCCCCTGGTAATCTTACCAGGGGGTTTGTTTTTAACCGTATTGTTAAGGCACGGCCCCGTATATTTACCGGATGAAAATCGTACTATTATTAGCATGCATGTTGTTTTTGTTTGCAGCATGTAGCAGGCCAAACACAAAAATAAAAGAGCGTATAAGTAACGCTGATAGTATTGCCATTAATTTTTTTAAAGGAGATGGAACAATGGATTCGGTAGTTGCAGTTAAAATTGTGCGTGACAAAAAAGTGATAGAAGATTTAAGCACAATGATAAGTGCATCTTCTGCAAAGCCAAAAATAAAATGTGGCTATGATGGCTCGCTGCATTTTTTTAAGAACAATATGGTGATACAGGATATTGATTTCAGGATGAACGATGCTGCCTGTATGTATTTTACTTTTAAACAGGAGGGTGAATTGAAAGCTTCCGTTTTGTCTCAGTCGACATATCAATTGCTGAAAAAAATCAGGAAATGATGCGTAACATTTATTGCACTTTTACAATAAGTTTATACCCAAGAGGCCACTAACGAATTATTTACAGGCAAGCTTTTACCGGGAGCTGTACTGATGCTTTTTACTACAGACATTGCCAATACCAGATCAACTATTTTTTCTGTTTCATCCGGAAAATTGATGTGTAACGCTTCCTTTTCGTTCAGCCAGTTTTCAACTTTATGCAGGTGTTTTTTCTTTAAGCTTTTAATAACAGGTACACCCAAATCCTGTGCACCTGCGGCATTTAAATGTTGCTCGTATTGATGTTTCATAGGCACTAACAATAATTTTTTACCCATCTGCAATGCTTCAGCGGGTGTTTCAAAACCAGCGCCACAAATGATGCCTTCGCAGGTTGTAAAGCTTTCTGTAAAATCAATAGTGCTTACAGGCTTTATTTTGCAATTACCAGAAATGTACGATTTTTTTGTATGCTTGCTAAAAATCTGCCAGTCTGTATTTTTAAAAACAGAAAGAAAGGCAATCAATTTTTTATCAGAATAAGCAGGCAGGTAAACAGTATAATGGCCCAGGCTTTTTGTTGGTGCATTGCGAATCTCTCTTTTTATTACCGGGGTAAAAATATTTTCACCATAACTTTTAAAATGAAAACCTACCCCTGTTTTGCAAGGCGCATAATATTTTAAAATCATCGTGCCAAACAAGTCTTTTGAAGCGGGCTTTGGTGCATTTTTATGCAATACAGCCCACTGGTGGCTCATACCAATGCAGGGAATATTTTTTAGTTTACAAGCCCATGCACTCACTGGTTCAAAATCGTTTATCACCAAATCATAATCCTCTACGGGAAGGGATTTTATTTCTGATAAAAATTTTTTAGAGTGCATCTGCTTAAATGTTTTATACATATCCACGCCGCCTTTTTTGCCAAAAATAAAACACAATCCTTTTCTTTTAAATTTAACCGGGTAATTCAATCCAACATCGGCCTGGGTACCGCTGAGTAAAATATCCAGCTCGCATTTTTTTTCCAGAAAAGGAATAATTTCATTGGCCCTGCTAACATGCCCGTTTCCGGTGCCTTGTATGGCGT
>JAYUBR010000429.1:0-1806 GCA_043740775.1 Ferruginibacter sp.
GGCATATAATAATGTTTGGGCCGTACAAATACCCTTGCAGGAATAACAACAGCACCATTAAAAGGAGGCAGCGATGAAGCAGCTTTTGGTTTGTTAACAATGGTATCGAGGTTAATAATTTTATCCTTATCCCAACGCAACAAATCCTGCCAGCGGGCATTTTCGCCACCCAATTCCACCCTTCGTTCATGAATCAACTGGGGCATGCCTGCATTGGCAACCGGCAGCAACCCTGCACGTGTTCTTACGGCATTTATTTCCGCATCACCGCTACCAGGACCGCTCAGTCTTATTTTTGCTTCCGCTACCAATAAGTAAACCTCTGAAGTACGCAGTATGGGCTGCTTCAGGTTAAAATTGATTCCTCCCGTTCCGTTGGGAAGATAGGCGGTATATTTCTTTACAAAGTATCCTGTAGTGGACATGCTCGGTAATAATTTTCCGGTTGACTGTCCTTCCATTCCAGCAAACATTTGATAGGCATCTCCTGCGCCGATCGTTACCAGGTTTGTCTGATATGGAAGGCTGTCGCCCACCGATATTAACGTTGCCCTTTTGCGAACCGTGTCTTTGGCTTCAAACTCATCCGCAAAATTTTGTGTGGGATGATGAAAGCCCCAGCCCTGCCATGCTCTTGGCGCAAAATACTGGCTTACCGCAGATGCGGGTACATTGGGTATTTGCTGATCTTTATTCCATACTGCAAACAGGATTTCTGAATTGGTTTCCTGCAAGCCTACGGTAAAATTATCTGTATACCGCGGTGCCAGTGCATAGTTGCTGTTGTTAATTACCAGTGTGCCATATTGAATCACTTTTGCAAAATCATTTTGAAACATATACACTTTAGAAAGCAGCCCCAGCGCAGCTCCCTTTGATACCCTGCCCTTATCCGCATCCCCGTAGGTTTCAGGTAAAAGATCAACTGCTTTTAATAAGTCTGCTGTTACCTGCGCCCGGATGGTATCAACCGAAGATTTGGCCACATTGTAAGTGCCGCTAAGCACATTGCTTTCCAGAATCATGGGCACTTCGCCATAAATTTTGCTCAGTTCAAAGTAGGCATAAGCCCGCAAAAAATAGGCTTCGCCCAACGAACGGCTGCGGATAGTTTCATCCATTACCGGTACTTTTGGAATGTAAATAATCGCATTGTTTGCACGCTCTATTTGTTCATAGGCAAATGGCCACAAGGTGTACAAAACCTGTAGCGTAGAATTGATATTAAAGCTTTCGATTGCTTTAAAATCCGGGTGATCGCCCTGCACAGAGATATCATCTGACTGATCATCAAAAATATATAAATTATGGCCCGTCCAGTCTTCTGTAGTCAACACGTTATAAATGCCGTTAACGCCGGCAATCACATCGTTTTGGTTTCGCCAGAAGTTACCGGTAGTGTATTGACCAGTAGGACTCTGATCGAGCGGGTGTTTATTACACCCAATTGCACCTGCAGTTAGCACCGCAGTTGCAAGAAATAGTAAACGATTAATATTTTTCATACATACTTTCATTTGGAGGTTAAAAATTAATGGATGCACCAACAGTAAAGTTTCTGGCCTGCGGGTATTGCGCCACATCAACACCTCTTTGCAAATTGCCGCCGGTGTACCCCAATTCAGGCGTATAACCCTCGTATTTGGTGATGTAAAACACATTGTAAGCACTCACATAAACGCGGATATCGGGCAATGGATAATTGCTAATTGTTTTTTTTGTAAATGTATATCCTGCTGAAATACTTTTTAATGCAAAGTAGGCACCGTTTTGAATCCAGAGATCAGATGAACGGTAGTTATCATT
>JAYUBR010000430.1:0-6133 GCA_043740775.1 Ferruginibacter sp.
CATTATTGTCACTGTCAATCCCTGCAGCAACTAAAAGAATTACTCTTATTCAAAACTTTAGTGCATGATCAGCATCATCATTCCAACATATAATGAAGCTGACCAGATTGCAGAAACAATTAGTAAAACACATGCAGCTAATGTTGAGCATCAAATTGAGATCATTGTTGCAGATGGAAGAAGTACCGATGAAACTGTAACAATTGCCCTTAGTGCTAATACCATAACCATAGTCAGTAATAAAAAAGGAAGAGCTGCACAAATGAATAAAGGCGCTTCTGTTACCAAAGGTGATGTTCTTTACTTTCTTCATGCAGATAGTATTCCACCAAAAAACTTTGCAGGTAGTATATTAAATGCCGTTAATAAAAATTTCAGCAGTGGTTGCTTCAGATTATCTTTCGATCATTCGCACTGGTTTTTAAAAGCCAATGCCTGGTTCACACGATTTAATGTAAATGCAGTTCGCTTTGGTGACCAGAGTTTATTTGTGACTAAGGAAGTTTTTCAAAAATCAGGCAGATTTAGAGAAGACTTGCTGATGATGGAAGACCAGGAAATAATTCATCGCATAAAAAAATATGGAAGGTTTCAAGTGATGAATGATTATGTAACTACATCTACAAGAAAATATTTAGATAACAGCATTTACCGGCTGCAGGTAATATTTTTCCGCATCTGGTGTTTGTATTATTTACATTATTCACAAGAACGGCTATTAAAACTGCATCGCAAACTTATAAGAAAATATAAACTATAAACCCCCTTTTTTATCTTCAATGAAATTTATTTTAATGTTCTTATTTGCTGCACGGCATCCTTTACTTCTGTTACCGGTCGTTTGCATACTTTATCCTGGCATACATAAATGATAGTTTGCCCTTCCATAAATTTATTTTCCAGCAATCCCAAACTCGATTTTTCTTTAGTTCCTGTAAGAAGAATATTGGGCAAATAGTATTCATTTATTATTCCACGCTTACTTTCAACATCCTTTCCAACAATAGCCACTTCATATAAACCGCTTACAACAGCGGCTTCCAACATGCCCCAGTTCGGATAAAAATAAATTTGTTGCTGCAAATTATTTTGAACATTTAGCAACATTTGCGTTGCGGTTTTACTTTCAGCATCATTACTAAAAAAATGCCCTAAATAAAAAAGATTTTTTGCCATTTCAGAATTGGAAGAAGGAATTACATTATCTGCTATTTCCATTTTACGTGCAATAAGGTTGGAATGCTTATTATGCGTATAATAAAACATCCCGGATGCACTATCAAAAAAATGCGTTTTTGTATAAGCCGCAATATCATAGGCTTTATACAACCATTTCTCATCAAAAGTTGCCTGGTACAAATTTATAAAAGCAGAAATAGTAAAGGCATAATCATCCAAAAAACCTTCAATTGATGATTTGCCATTTTTATAATTGCGCTTTATTTCGTTATTACTGCTAATGGCTTTACTCCATAAAAAATTTGCATTTTTAATGGCGGCATCCAAAAACTTTTTTTCTCCAAATGCTCTGTAAGCATCTGTATATCCTGTTACCATAAGCGCATTCCATGCAGTTAATATTTTATCATCCAAATTAGGATGCACCCGTTTGTTGCGAACAGTTAGAAGTGTTGATTTATCTGCTTCGATTCTTTCTTTGAGCTCTTGTTGATTGATATTAAATTTTGCTGCAATAGCTTCATCAGAAATACTTCTTAATAAAATATTTTTATGATGCTCCCAATTTCCGGCTGCTGATATATTATAGTAACTTATAAAAAGAGCAGCCTCGTCACCCAAAATTTTTTCAATCTCGTCTTTCGTCCACACATAAAATTTTCCTTCTTCACCTTCGCTGTCTGCATCAAGCGATGAATAAAATCCACCTTCGGAAGAAGTCATTTCTCTTTCAATAAAATCAAGCGTTTCATACACTATTTTTTTATACAGAGGATTTTTTGTTTTCTGAAAAGCGTGCGCATATAAACTTACCAGTTGGGCATTATCATACAACATTTTTTCAAAGTGTGGCACATGCCAAACAGCGTCTGTAGAGTATCTTGCAAAACCACCGCCTGCATGATCATAGATGCCGCCCATTGCCATGTTATTTAAAGTAGTTGTTACAGCACGCAATGCATCTTCGTTTTTACTGAGATAATGATAATAAAGTAAGTATTCCCAAACAGCAGGCATCGGAAATTTAGGTGCCCTTTTTTCACCTCCTTTTTCATAATCTAAATTTGGTTGCATATTTTTAAAATTCGCATCCAGATCCTTAACCGTAAATGTAGCTGTTGATTTATTGAATGGAACATTTTCAATAGCATGAATACCTTGTGTAACCTTTGCAGCCTGCCCGCTGAGAGTCGCCGGATTTTTTTGATATAGGTCAATATAATATTCCAGCATTTCTATCCAATTTTTTTTGGGGAAATAAGTGCCTGCATAAAAAGGTTTTCCATCAGGCATTGCCAACGCATTTAATGGCCATCCGCCGCTTCCGGTAATTAATTGTGCGGCATTCATATAAACCTGGTCAACATCAGGGCGTTCTTCCCGGTCAACTTTTATACAAATAAAATGGTCATTCATTATGCGTGCAACAGCAGTATCTTCATAGGTTTCTTTTTCCATTACATGGCACCAATGGCAGGCTGCATAGCCAATGCTAATGATAATCATTTTATTTTCATCCTTCGCTTTCTTCAATGCTTTATCTCCCCAGGGATACCAGTTTACAGGGTTGTGTGCATGCTGCAATAAGTAAGGACTGCTTTCGTGAATGAGCTCATTGGTATATGAATGCTTTTCCATTTCGGTTTGTTTATTTTTATTTTGATTTTGCCCGCAGGAAGCCGCAGACAATAGCAATAGGCTAAGAATAATTATGGGCAATCTGTTTTTCATGGTGCATTTTTTGAATGTTTTACCGATGCTGATTTTGTCATAGATACAAAGGTATAACATCAATGAACGGTTAGGTTTGTTTAATATTTGTCAGGGTTTATTTTATTAAGCGACTAATTAAAACACCTGTTGATGCCCGGAGACATATTAAGGATGTATTTGTAAAAACAACAATAAAATGGATGGTGATTAAGCGACTTTTTTTACCTGGCGTTTCTCCAAAATGGCTCAATGATTGGTATAAAGACATCAGGTAAAACATACTATAATAATTATAAAAGCTATGATTGAAAAGATTTACGATATAATAGTAATTGGCGCTGGTTCAGGCGGGCTAAGCGTTGGCTTAACTATGAACAAACTTGGATTTAAAGTTTTAATGATAGCAAAAACTGACAGGGAAATTGGTGGTGATTGTTTAAATGACGGTTGTGTGCCCAGTAAAGCATTGATACATGTAGCAAGAATTGCTCATGCCGCAAAAACAGCATCCCATTTTGGATTGGAAGTGAATGGTAAGGTAGATATTAAAAAGGCTATTGAATACGTATTTAGCCGCCAGGAAATTATTCGGGAACATGAAGATGCAAAAGCATTGCGCAATCAGGGGATCAATGTGGCCTTAGGAGAAGCAAAATTTATAAATGATAAACAGGTTGATGTAGATGGTATTGTTTATGAAGGAAAAAAAAATGTAATAGCTACAGGCTCACTTCCTGTAAAATTAAAAATACCGGGAATTGAACTTGTAAAATATTACGATAACAAAAGTATTTTCCATATTGACGATCTGCCTGATCGTTTATTGGTTATTGGTGGTGGGCCAATTGGAATAGAAATGGCACAGGCTTTTTCCCGGTTAGGAACCAAGGTTAATATAGTGCATAACCAGGGTATGATTTTGCAGCACGATGAAAAATCCGTAGCAGAAGTTCTCTATAAAAAATTGCAGCATGAGGGTATTGAATTTTACATGGAAGCAAATACAGAAAGTTTTTCCTCAGCCAATGAAGCGGTTTTAAAACTAAAAAACGGTGACACTACAAATGTTGTTTTTGATGCTGTGTTTGTAGGGGTATGCAGGCAGCTTGTTTTGGATACACTACAACTCAGTAATGCAGGTATCGAAGTAAAGGATAAAAAAATTGTAAGGGATAAATACCTGCGAACTACTAACAAAAATGTTTTTGTATGTGGAGATATTGCCGGCGACCTGATGTTTTCGCATGCGGCTGAATTTCATGCACGCATACTGTTGAATAATTTTTTCTCTCCTCTAAAAAAGAAGTTAAACAATGACCACATGTCGTGGGTTACTTTTACCGATCCCGAATTGGCCACTTTTGGTTTGAATGAGAAACAACTAAAAGATAGAAGCATTAACTACGAAAAATTAGAACAGGATTTCAGCGGCGACGACAGGGCAATTACAGATAATTATCAGTATGCCAAAATCATTCTTTACATAAGCAAAGAGAGTTTATTCAAAAAGGAAAAAATTCTGGGCGGCACAATGGTTGCCCCCAATGCAGGGGAACTTATACAGGAGTTGATACTGGCAAATACATACGGCTTATCAATAAAAAGCATTTTCAATAAGATATATCCTTATCCTGTTGCTTCCAGAGTTAACCAATATCTAATAGTAAAGCACAAGCAGAAGAGCCTTACTCCCGGATTGATAAAAATATTACAAGTCGCTTATAAAATATTCAGCTAATGGAATGGTGGGATACATTTAAGGAATGGTTTTTAAGCCTCGGCAAAAATTACAATGTAAATCCATACATTTTTGGTGGCATCTATTTAGCTGCTATTCCATTTTTCTTTCTTTCACTTTACATGACAATAAAAAATATAAAAAAGAAAAAATCAATTGTCTTTCCTGTTTTGTTGACAGGCTTCTTTTTTGTATCAGCTTATTTGTACCTTATTATTGTTGGAAAAAATATTCCAGTGTGGGTGTATATTTTTATCTGCTTAATGGTTTTTATGGAATTTATTCAACTATTAGAAAAATAAAAGAAAAAACAAAGAATGTGTAATAAAACGATTTAATTTACGAATTAACAATCACGATAATGATGAATTCGCAGACACAAGTTTTAAAATAATTTATCAAGCAAAAATAATATGAAAACAGATGCTTCTTCAGGTATACAAAAAGATTTAAATATTGACTCTGAAAAATATTATTGCCCGATGCATTGCGAAGGTGATAAATTTTATGATAAACCAGGCAATTGTCCGGTGTGTGGTATGAATTTAGTTAAGGCCCCAACTGTTCCTAAAGAAAATAGTACCCAGCAAATAACATCATCAGATATCCGTGGAAAATATACTTGCCCTATGCATCCTGAAATTATCAGAGATGCTCCGGGTTCATGCCCTATCTGCGGTATGGATTTAGTTTCGCTTCAACCTTCACAAACGGAGGAAGAGAAACTCTTTAAAGAGCTTTCCAAGAAGTTCAAAGTAGCTGTGCTTTTTACTTTCTTCATTTTAATTATTGCGATGTCCGACATGCTTCCCACTAATCCGCTTTTCTCCATCATGAGCCAGTCCAAATGGAACTTTATTCAACTTGCATTATCGCTGCCAGTAGTATTTTATAGTGGATGGATGTTTTTTCAAAGGGCATGGAGATCTATTATTAGCTGGAACCTGAATATGTTTACCTTAGTCGGTATAGGCACAGGAGTAGCATTTTTGTTCAGTATAATAACTATGCTTTTTCCAAATATTTTCCCGGCACAATTCAAAACAGAAAATGGAACTGTGTTTGTTTATTTCGAGGCTACAACTGTTATTCTCACCTTAGTTTTATTAGGGCAATTGCTGGAAGCGAGAGCACATACTAAAACCAGTGGAGCAATTAAAGAATTATTAAAGTTAGTCCCGTCAGAAGCAACACTTGTTATAAATGGAGAAGAAAAAATTATTTCGATTAATGAAATAAAAAAGGGCGACCTATTACGGGTAAAACCAGGAGAGAAAATGGCAGTTGATGGCAAAATCACAGAAGGTGAAGCAAGTATTGATGAAAGCATGATAACCGGAGAGCCTATTCCTGTTGATAAAAAAACAGGTGACAAAGTTACTTCCGGCACCATCAATACGACCACATCTTTTGTAATGGAAGCGGAAAAGATAGGTTCGGAAACATTGCTTGCACAAATAATAAATATGGTGAATGATGCAAGCCGTTCAAAAGCTCCTATTC
>JAYUBR010000431.1:0-1800 GCA_043740775.1 Ferruginibacter sp.
ATGCCGGCAATGCTGGCAACCAATGCAGAAGTATCCAGCCAGGTGCCTTTTTTTACTGCTGCCAGCACACCCAGCAAAATGCCCATCACAGTGGCAAACAGCATAGCCGCAATGGCTAATAACAAAGTGCCGGGCAATGCTTCCATCAATATGGTACCTACATTTTTTTTTGTTTGATAACTTTTTCGGAGGTAGGGAATTTTTAGCCCGATTTTGATATTAGCCCCTGCAAAAATTCCTTTCAATTCTTTCTTTGTAATATCGGCTTTTGAATGAATGCAAACGGGACTTACATCATTGAGGTACAAAAAAAACTGTTTCCATTTTGGCTGATCCAGGTAAAGATCTTTACGGATATTTTCCATTGTTTTTTTATCCCCCGTTTGCCCAACTATGAGCCTTGCCGGATCTCCAAAACCCTGGAACATGATGAAGACAAGTATCACTACACCAAGCAGTACCAGTAAAGAATAAAATATTTTTTTTATGATTGTATTCAAAGTTTGTCAATGATAACAGTTGGTCTGATAATGCAAAAGAAACTAATCGGTGCCCCTCAATATTTATACATCGGTTAGGTACTAAAAAAATCCTTACACGTACACAACTCATAATTCATATTTCAAAATTCATATTTCCTATTTCCTATTTTCTATTTATTTACCGCTTTATCAATATCCGCCCAGCTCCATTTACCTTGTACCACCGGGCCTTTCATTAAAAATAAGGTAGGGTTGGCTCTTGCGGCAGTTTTTATCGCAGTGGCATCACAGGTTAACACCGGTACCTGGTATTGATTCTTCCTGTTAAAAAATTCAGTTGCTTTTTCTTTATCGGCAGTAACAATGTACAATGCTCTTTTTTGTTCTTTGGCTTTTTGCCACAGGTTGGCAAATGCTGCTGACCAGTTGACAGTACTTCCTTCCAGGTCTTTTAAAAAGAAAAGGTAATACTCACCAGCCTGCCCCAGCAGTGTTTCTGTAACATCAACACCGGCGGAATCTGTTAAAGAAAAATCGTTGATGAGGGGAACATTGTTTGAACCTTTTTTCTCCAATGTTTGTTTACGGTTTACATAAGTCCAGGTACTGTCGGGCAACTGGTTGGCGTCAAAAGATTTATTTAACCCATTTTTTTGATAAACAAAACTGTAGGAAAATTTATCGGGTATTGCATTGGCAGGCATTTGTCTTAATTGCAGCAAATTGTTTCCTTTTTTATAGGGCAGGCAATCCGTTAAAGGAAGATGGCTGAGTACATGCATTTGTAAAAAACAAACGGCAATAACACTGACCAACACCAACACCATCGGTAAGGCTCCGCCACCTATCGGTTTAACGTATTGTTGTTTTAACAACAGAAAAATTATAAGCAATAAAAGAATAATGTCTTTTGTAAAAGTTTGTATGGGTGTAAGCGGAATGCAATCGCCAAAGCAGCCACAGGTGGCTATTTTACCACTAAATAATACATAGCTCGTTAAAAAAGTAAAGAAGATCATAAGCCCAAGCAACATACGCAAAGTAAGTTTTTTGTAGAAGCCTGTAAGCAAGGCAACACCCAGCACCACTTCAAGCGTTATCATTATGATGGAAAATACAAAAGAACGGTTGTACATCCAGTTCATCAACGGTGTAATGTATCCCTCCCTGCCCCACACTTCAAAAAATTCCTGCATTTTATAAGTTAATCCCAAAGGGTCAATGGCTTTCACCAATCCTGAAAAAACAAATAAAACGCCTACTATAATTCTTGCAATGGTTACACTTATTTTCATACTTATATTTGAATGCTTACAAT
>JAYUBR010000432.1:0-6121 GCA_043740775.1 Ferruginibacter sp.
CTAAGTGTCAAATCAAAAAGAAAGAAAGCAGGCTGGAGCAATGAGTACCTCACCGCTATTCTAACAAATGCTCAATAAGTTTTAATGCGTTTGCCCTGAATGTATCAGTAATTGTATCATAGATAAATTGTAAATTTGATAAAATAATTTTTATGCGGTCAGCACAATCAAATGATGATATAGTCATTACAATTCCTAAAAAATTCTATGATAAGGGTGTACAGGATTTAGTAGATCGTATTGAGTTTAAAAAAATCATAAGTAAATCAAAAGCCACTCAAAAAGATACTGATTTATTATTGGTAGATATCAAAAAGGAAAGAAAGGAATTAATGAAACCATTGCTGGATAAAATCAAAAAAAAACTTAAATGAATATTGTAGTTGCCACCAATATTCTTATCAGCCTGCTTATAAAACCTACCGGCTTAATTTCCGATTTATTTAATTTGCTAAGTTCATCCCACCATTTATATATCAGTGATTATACACTTACAGAAATGGCAAAGCACAATACCAGAATTGTGAAAGCTGCAAAAATTAGTGTGAGCCAATTTGAAAATTTGAAAGCAATTTCCTTAAAGAATGTCAGTATTTTTCCCGCTCATTTCATTACCGACGAAATTTTGACAGCAGCTTATTTACAGGTAAAAGATATTGATGATAATGACACCGTATTTTTGGCGACAGTTATTTTTTTGAATGCTCATTGTGGACAGGTGATAAGGAATTATACAATGGGTTAAAGGCAAAAAATTTTACAGCATTATTTAATTCAGCAGATATAAAGGCATTTATTAATTATGAATAGTTTCGGACGCATTTTCAGAGTATCAATTTTTGGCGAATCGCATGGCGAATGTGTAGGTATAAATATTGATGGTTGCCCTGCAGGCTTACCATTAAACTTAGACGATTTTACTACTGATATTGAAAGAAGAAAAGCAGGAGCCAAAGGAACAACTCCCCGGAAGGAAGCCGATCTTCCCAGGATTATGAACGGTGTTTACAATGGTAAAACTACCGGTGCACCCATTACCATTTTATTCGACAATACCAATACCCGCAGCGGCGATTATGAAAAGCAACGTGCTGTACCAAGGCCAGGCCATGCAGACTTTGTGGCTACCAAAAAGTTTGGCGGCTTTGAAGATTACCGGGGTGGCGGGCATTTCAGCGGAAGGCTGACTGTTTGCCTGGTAGCCGCCGGTGTAGTGGCGAAAAAATTATTAAAGGAAATAAATATTGCCGCCACTATTTTGGAAATTGGCGGCGAAGCCGATACAAACGTCGGTTTGCAAAAAGCCATTGATGCCAAAGACACCATCGGCGGTATTGTTGAGTGCAAAGTAAATGGCTTGCCGATTGGTTTGGGCGAACCTTTTTTTGACTCTGCAGAATCAATGATTGGCCATGCGGTTTTTGCTATACCTGCCGTAAGAGGCATTGAATTTGGAACCGGTTTTGCAGCGGCCCGTATGTATGGCAGCGAACACAATGATGCCATTGAAAACAGCGCCGGAAAAACCGTTACCAATCATGCAGGCGGCATTGTTGGCGGTATTACCAATAGCAACGAGTTGGTGTTTCGCATTGCCATTAAGCCAACTTCTTCCACACCAAAAATTCAACATACGCTTAATGTAGAAACCGGCGAAACAGAAAACTTTTCTGTAAAAGGGAGACATGATCTTTGTATTGCATTAAGAGTACCCGTTGTGCTGGAAGCAGTAACAGCCTTTGTTTTAGCCGATTTGATGATGCTGGAACAAAGGATTGGCAGGGTTGTTTAAATACTATTTGTACAAAATTTTGTCCAGGCTAAAACAGCTTTGTGGTGCATTGATGCCAGTCCGAACGGTGTTCATCCCGGCGGCATCGCTCTCTTTTACTTTTTCAGCTATATGGTACGATTTAAATTCGCTATGGTATTTCTTGTAAACAGCTCAATAGTGACAGAGGATTAATAAGAGTCTTATAAAATAATAATCATGCACCAACACATCATCAATGCATCCTTACAAATTGTACCAATCGTTCAGGATAAACATCCATACGAATGGGTGGACGAAGCCATTGCGGTTATTCAGCAATCCCGGATAAAATATGAAGTAGGGCCTTTTGCTACTGTTGTGGAAGGTACTTATGAGCAGGTACTAACTGTGATCAATAACGTAAATGAATACCTGCAGCAAAAGGGTTGTGCTGAATGGATTTTGAATGCACAGATTCAGCAAAGGGCCAATGGCGATATCACCGCGAATGAAAAAACTATGAAGTTTAAATAGAGGATTTGTTACTTTTTAAAATCACTAAAGTCAAGATTCAGCAAAGTATATTTTTTAGGATCAGGCAAACTGTAATGCCACCATTCTGTATCAAATGCAATAAAGCCATATTTCTCCATGGTGCTTTTCAACAGCATCCTGTTATCAAGAATCTCTTTTGAAAATTGCATAAAATCGTGGTGGGTACTGTCTGTAAAATTATCAAAGCCTGTTCCCATATTCAACTCAATATTGGTCTTTAAATCAATGATGGTAAGGTCAACTGCTATGCCCCGGTTATGGCCACTTCCAGTTGCAGGATTGGCGGCATAGCGTTCATCTTTTACCGCCTCCCATATTTTTTCTGTAATGCTATAAGGCCGGTAAGCATCAAAAATTTTTAATCCAAGACCTTTGGTGTTTAATTCCTTTTGTACAGCTTCAAGTGCAGCAGCAGCGGGCATTCGCAAATAGGCATCTGCCGGCGTAGTATACAATTGCTGGTGCAAAAAATTATCATTTGTAGCATAGTGCAGGTCAATCAATAAACCTGGTATTCTTTTTTTTAGCCTCACCATTTTCATTGCTTTGTTAATTCTTACATCTTTTTTGTAAAGCGTAATATCGCCAGTTACATGCAGGCCTTACTTGTTTAAAGTTGCATCCTATGCGGTTATTGTTTGCAGTACACCAAAAAAAAGAGCGGTACAAATCATCTTTATACTAAACATATTTATTAACTTGTAGCACATTTAATTTATTTTTTTCTGAGTAATCCGTTTCTGAAAGTTACCATTATTTACCCCATATATGAACCACCTCAAGAATAACGTTTCATTGATTCCGTTTGTGTTTATGTGTTTTTTTGTATCCGGTTGCCATAACAATGGCCCAGTTAATGAGCCGGTGATTGTAAGCACACCTGAAAAAATGGATAAGAAAACCAGTGAGACCATTAGCAATGCATTGGAGTATGCCCTGCAACATAACGGAGAAATTGGAGATACCATTCGCCTGCAGTTTACCGGCATTGTAAATAATTTTTACAAAGGCACTGATTATAATAATGTTTGGAGCCACCAGGAAAAATGGGAGCCATTGGCAGATTCATTGTACCGGTTTATAGAACATGCCGCATTGGCCGCACTATTTTCAAACGATTATCATTTTAAAAAACTGCAGGTTTTAAAAACTGCACTGGACAAAGATTCTTTAAAAAGAATGGACGCCAACCTTTGGACAAAGGCGGACCTGATGTTGACTGATGGCTTTATGCATATCGTTAAAGATTTAAAGCAGGGCAGGCTAAATAAGGATAGTATTTCCTATAATAAAAAAGAACTGTCGGATAGTTTTTACGCTGCCACGCTTACTAATTTATTGTCAGCAAAGCAATTGACAGAAATACTCAATGGTGTAGAACCTAAACACATAGGGTATTGGGCATTAAAAAACTGCATCCCTAAATTTGTTGATAGTATGGATAAACGTACTTACACTTATGTTACTTATCCCTTTAAACCCAATGATGAAAAAGACTCTTTATCTTTTATAAAAACTTTGCAGAAGAGACTTAATGAGAGCAAATGCATTGCTTTTACCAATACACTTCCTGATACTTTGCAATTAAAACTGGCTATAAAAAAATACCAGCATTTAAAAAATATTAAGCAGGACGGGGTGCTATCCCCAGCACTTATAAAGATAATGAACCTTAATGATGCCGAGCGTTTTAAAAGAATTGCCATTACTTTAGACCGGTACAAACAATTGCCTGATTCAATGCCGGAAAAATATATTTGGGTAAATTTGCCTGCTTATTATATGCAATTGTGGGATCATGATACCCTGGTGATGGATTCTAAAATTATTTGCGGCAAACCTGCTACCCGAACACCTTTACTGAACAGTTATATTACCGATATGGTTACCTATCCCACCTGGACGGTGCCTAACAGCATCATCATTAAACAGTATTTGCCCAAGCTAAAAAATAATCCCAATTACTTAACTTCCATCGGTCTTCATTTGGTTGACAGTAAAGGAGAGACAGTTAGTGGTAATGATGTAAAATGGAGTAAATATTCAAAAGGCATTCCCTATAAAGTTATGCAGGGCAGCGGCGATGACAATGCATTGGGTATTATGAAATTTAATTTTAATAATGCTTATGCAGTATACTTACATGATACCAATCAACGTTACTTATTTAAGAATACTGCGAGGGCACTTAGTCATGGCTGTGTAAGGGTGCAGGAATGGCAAAAGTTAGCTTTTTACATTGCAAGAAATGATAGTATGAATGTAAAATCTGGTGAGACCTTACACTATACTACTGATTCTATCATGGCATGGCTGTACAGGAAAGAGAATAAGCGGATTGGTGTGAAAAATAGAATTTCATTGTTTATCCGTTATTTTACCTGTGAAGCGAAGAATGGAAAAATAAAATTTTACGATGATATCTATGGCGAAGACAAATTAATCAGAGAAAAATATTTTACTGATA
Organism: Ferruginibacter sp.; assembly: GCA_043740775.1. Taxonomy (GTDB): domain Bacteria; phylum Bacteroidota; class Bacteroidia; order Chitinophagales; family Chitinophagaceae; genus Ferruginibacter. The sequence continues at coordinate 4,776 of JAYUBR010000432.1, forward strand.
AATAAATAAACGATCCAATTTCCTTTTTAACCAAACGATTCAATTTCCTTGCATGAAAAAAAAATTGCCTGCCTTAAAGCTTATTGCAACACTATATTTTTGTTTGTTTCTATGTTTCGGTGCCTGCGCTCAATCAATTATAAAAGACAATAAACACAAATCTTCCGGCAAGCGTGTTTTATACGGCACGGCCAGCTTTTACGCCAACAAATTTAATGGCCGCCAAACAGCAAGTGGCGAAATTTTTAGTCAGAATAAATTAACCTGCGCCTGCAATGTTTTGCCATTGGGTACCTGGATAAAAGTAACCAACGTTCGCAATGGGAAATCGGTTACCGTAAAAGTCAATGACCGGCTTCATCCAAAAATGAGGCGGCTTGTTGATCTTACAAAAGCTACTGCAATAAAGCTTGGTTACAAATCGCAGGGAGTTGTAAGAGTAAAAGTTGAAGTGATCGGAAAAATCAAACCTCAAAACGAAAATGCCGCAAATGTTAATGATGCAGGTAAACCAGCCGGTGTTGGGAATTAATTTTATGTTTTAACACTAAGCAATTACTTTTGTCTTTAGCAAACTAACTTTCATATTAAAAAATTATCTTATACTTTTTAACTTTTGTTTTTTTTATAAATACATATGGGCAAAAAGGGTATGTAAGAAATCCTTCCTTTGCTGTTCACTTTTTTTTTGAGGATTTTTATACTCCCTCGGAGATAAGAACATCAGGGCTTACTACTGCGCTAAAAAATTATTCATCGGCTCATTTAAAAGCTGGTCTTGGCTTCAGTTTTATAAAAGGACTAAGTGAACATGCTGATTTTGTTGCAACAGGATCAGGATCATTTCTTGATTATCCTGTTCCTGATAAACCACTTTTTGGATACGAAAGTTTTTTAATGGAAGTATCTGCTACAGTCAATGTAAAATTGTTGACAGATAAATATTTTGTTTCTCCGTTTCTTACAGCAGGCGTGGGAGCATCTATGTACCGGGGGTATTATGGTGCCTTTATTCCATTAGGGGTAGGACTGCAATTTAATCTTTCGGATGATATTTTTGTGTTAGTAAATTCTCAATACCGGGTACCTGTAACGGAAGAAGTGAATTATCATTTTTATCACAGTTTTGGTATTGGGGCAAATCTATTTAAGAAAAAAGAAGAAGCTCCTAAGGCATTACCTGTGCCACAAGTAGAACCTGTAAAAGACAGGGATGGTGATGGCATTGTAGATTCATTGGATAAATGTCCTGATTTGGCAGGTATTGTTTCTTTGCAGGGTTGCCCTGATAAAGATGGCGATGGCATTACTGATGCGGATGATAAATGCCCCGATGTGGCTGGCCT
>JAYUBR010000433.1:0-1799 GCA_043740775.1 Ferruginibacter sp.
CCGGATAAATAGTTGTTCATCAACATCCTCCTTTCTGTTGATCAAAAAATATAAAACTTGTGCGCCAACTCTCCCCTCTTTTTTAATAATAATATTGTGTTTATTAACAGTAAATTATGTTTATTAACAAGCAGGTGTTAATATTAATAAATTGAAAAATTTGCCTGCTGAGTTTAATTTAAATTTATATTTTATCAAGTACTTACCCAGCCGGTATTTTATGATGTTATCCACAGTTTGTTAATATACATAATTAACCTATTTTTGCCATCCATTTTAATATAAGTATAACAATGCAGATTATTCAGAATATTCGTGAAAAAGGATCAGCCATAGTAATAGGTGTGATTGCCCTAAGTTTAATTGGTTTTATAATGATGGATTCCAGAACGGCGAATAACCGCAGTGGTTCAAATTCTTCCATAGGTAAAATTAATGGAGAGAGTATAGATAGCAAAACCTTAATTGAAAAAGTTAAGCAACTGGAAGACCAGCGCGGCGGACATGTATCTGGTTCGGAACTTTACCAGTTGCGCCAAAGTGCCTGGGACCAATTGGTGGCTGACAAAGTGTTAAGCACCGAATTTGAAAAACTGGGTCTTGTTTTTTCTCCAAAAGAATTGAGCAGTATTCTTTTTAGTGAAGATGCACCACAAACTTTAAAGCAGGCTTTTACGGATAAAACCACCGGAATGTACGATATTGAAAAAGCCAAACAATGGTGGATACAGGCTAAAAAAACAAAGGGCGAACAACGAGATGCAATTGATGCGCAAATTGTGGAACCACTAATATTACAAACCTTAGCCAATAAATACAGCAGCCTGCTGGCAGCAAGTGCATACTATCCAAACTGGATGCAGGAAAAAGAAAACGCGGAAAATAATACTTTTGCAAATATTTCTTATGTATCCATACCATATAATGTAATAAGTGATAGCGCTGTAAAAGTAAGCGATGACGAACTGCTGGATTATATGGGCAAACATAAAAATATTTATAAACAGGATGGCGGAAGAATTATTTCTTATGTAAGTTTCAGTGCCCTTCCAAGCAATGCAGATACGGTTAAAACACTTGAGCTGATTACCAATTTGAAAGCTTCTTTTTCGGCAGATACAAATGCCAAAGCTTTTGTTGCACGAAACATGAGTGCGGTTAATTTTTATGATATATACACGCCGAAATCAAAACTAACAATGTCACAAAAAGATTCAATCGCAGCCCTGGAAAACGGTGCTGTTTTTGGTCCTTATCTCGAAGGTAAAAATGTTGTGCTGGCAAAAATGCTTGGAAGCCGCCAATTGCCCGACAGTGTTAAGTGCCGGCACATATTAATAGCCACAAAAAATTCACAAACCGGCGAACCAATATTAAGTGATAGTATTGCTAAAAAAAGAATAGACAGTATTGAAACTGCAATTAAAGGCGGCGCCGATTTTAATACGATGGTATTAAAGTACAGTGATGATCCTGGAAGCAAGGATAAAAAAGGAGAGTATGATTTTGAATTGTCGCAGTTTACCAACAACGGTACAGGCCTGGCAAAAGAGTTCGCAGAAACAATTTTTTATGGCACTACCGGAGATAAGAAAGTTGTAAAAACAAATTTTGGGTATCACTATATTGAAGTACTGAACCAAAAGAATTTTGAAACCACTTATAAAATAGCCTACACAGCAAAAGAAATTGTGCCGAGCGATGAAACGATTAACTCAGCAAGCGCACTGGCTACCAAATTATCCGGCGAAGTAAGAGATGCAAAAGCGCTGGAAGCCAATGTTTCAAAAAACGGGTTA
>JAYUBR010000434.1:0-1798 GCA_043740775.1 Ferruginibacter sp.
GTGCCCATCCAATATCCATTCCTTTAACCAGGTTTCATAATTCTGTAAAGGAAAATACCAATGCGTGGTTTTCTTTTTTACAGGCACGGCATCACTTAAGGCACTTCGTGGATTTATTAATTGCTCCGGCGATAAACTACTTCCACATTTTTCGCACTGGTCTCCGTAGGCGTTAGTATTAGCACATACCGGGCAGGTACCAACAATGTATCTGTCCGCTAAAAATGTTTTAGCAGTTTCATCATAATACTGCTCCGTTTCTTTTTCTTCAAATAAACCATCGTTGTACATTTTTAAAAAAAATGCAGATGCTGTTTCATGATGCACTTTATTGGAAGTACGGGAATATATGTCGAATGATATTCCCATTTGCTGCATACTTTCTTTTATCAAAGCATGAAATTTATCTACCACCTGCTGGGGCGTAATGCCTTCCTTCATAGCACGTATGGTGATGGGTACACCATGCTCATCGCTGCCACCAATAAATTTTACATCTCTTTTTTGTGCCCGTAAATATCGCACATAAATATCTGCCGGTAAATAACAGCCTGCCAGGTGCCCGATATGCACCGGCCCGTTGGCATAAGGTAATGCTGCTGTAACTAAATATCTTTTTGGATTGTTCATGCGCTGCAAAAATACCTAAAGCAATGCCAATACCCAAACAAACCAAAAAACCCCTGTATTACCGGGGTTTTGGTCAAAGTAAATATTCCTGTTATTTATTTTTTCAATTCATTTATCTCTACCTGTGGCACCAATACTTTATGGCATTTTTCCACAACCAATTCAACAGGTAATTGAAAAGAAGCGGTTTGTTTGATAGCAGCAGAAGATGCCCCTACTTTTACTTCATACTTACCGGCTTCAGCAATCCACGATGTAGTATTTGTAGCAAAAGAAGCTAAATCTTTGGCAGCAATTACAAATCGGATGGTTTGCTTTTGACCAGGCTGTAACAAATTTGTTTTTGCAAACCCTTTTAGCTCTTCCTGTGGTTTATTCATTTTTGCAGCAGGTGCAGAAAGATATAATTGCACCACTTCTTTGCCGGCTGTTTTTCCTGTATTAGTAATGTCAACAGTTGCGGTAATGCTTTCTTTAAAATTAATGCTGCTTAATTTTAAATTACTGTAAGTAAAATTGGTATAACTCAATCCATACCCAAATTCATACGCAGGTTTTATATTGAAGGTATTATAGTAACGGTAGCCAACATAAATCCCTTCTTCATAAATTACTTCTGCCGGAATTTGCTTCATACCAAACATACCGGCAACAGCCTGATCGGGAAATTCTTTACCGGGAAAATTTTTAACCGTTACATCGTCATTATATTTTACAGGAAAAGTTGTAGCAAGTTTTCCGCCGGGATTTACTTTACCGCTTAAAATATCTGCAACTGCATTACCAGCTTCAAGCCCGGGCTGCCAGGTTAGCAGTATTGCCTCTGCTTTATCTCTCCAGCCTGCAACCTCTATTACTCCGCCTGCATTAATTATTACCACCACTTTTTTATTTTTTGCACGAAAAGCATTGCTAACATTTTCTATCAGCTTTATTTCCTCTTCTTTTAAATTAAAATCATTTTCAACTTTACGGTCACTGCCTTCACCTGCATTTCTGCCAATTGTAATAAGTGCAATGTCGTCTGTTGCGGCTTTAGAATTAATTAAATTATTATCAATAGTCATTTCTGTAACCCTTGGGGTTGGATTAATAAATTCTTCAAAGAAATTCTTTTTTGGTTGTTTAGCTTTTTCGCCTGTTACATAAGTTTGATAAGCATTACTCA
>JAYUBR010000435.1:0-1798 GCA_043740775.1 Ferruginibacter sp.
AATTCCAGTTGCGTGGTGCCGGTTATTTCTTTATCGGTAAGGTTTACAACTTTGGTACTAAACTCAATGCCATCGCCTTCCCGTAAAAATCTTGGTGCATTGGGTTGAATCATCAATGGCTTTTGGGTTACGGTTGTTTTTTCAGCATAACCACTTGCCAGGTTTTTGGTATGGGCAAAGGTCATCAGTTTCCATTTTGTCAAGGCTTCGGGCATGCTAAAGCTAAAAGACACATTTCCATTTTCATCAGTCTTTAAATCAGGAAAAAAGAAAGCTGTTTCGTTGAAATTTTTTCGGATTTGGATGGATTGATTTGCTGGTTTTGGGTGATTGTTTATAGATAGTGTTGCAGAATCTGCTTTCACCTCTTCATCCTTCACAATTTTTGGAGCCGTGAATTTCATTTGTGATATTTCAGGTGCTGCATTGGCTACTGAAACACCAGCTATCCTTCCTTCTAACATCCTTGAAACGCTACCAGTAATATCTTTTCTTCTTGTTACTCCATATCCCATAACTAAAACATCATCCAGATTATAATCCAATAATTGATCATAAGACTTTGGCTTATTACTGACAACATCATTTTCACTTCGGTTATATTCCTCCGAATTAATTCCCTCAAATCCCTTCGACGTCCAGTTAATAACATTATACAACCTTGGCCAAAAATTAAATGTGCTCCAGTTGTGCGGTTTAAACTGGTCCAGACTTGCATCATACATGGATGCCAGCATTTCTGCTGCAACTTTTTCGCCTTTGCTGCCACTTATTTTTACGGCCCATTTTTCTTCACTGCCGGGTAATAATTTATCCCGAAAAGTAGCGTAATCAATGTTGAGTTCTTTATTGCTCCAGGGAATATCAAAACTTTCATTGCCTTTGTATACCCGGTTGTGTTGCACAAACACATAGCTAACAGCTATTCCACCACGATCTTTTTCTGCTACCGGAATTTCATTTTGATAAGGCTGGTTTGTTGTAATTGTTTGGTAAGAAATTTTGTTGTCCTCCTCCATTTTGCAAAGGATATGAATGAGCCAGATATTGGGGAAGCCCGTAGTAATATTGTACTGTATTTTTTGCCCTGGCTCTGCCGCATTGTTTTCTACCCTTACTTCAACCGCAATTGTAGAAGCTGCTTTTTTTGTACTACTGTATAACTGTATGTACTTTTCCGTTTTTACTTCTTCCCCATATTTATCTTTGGCAGTGGCTACAATTTTGTACCAGCCTGCCCGAAATTGTCCATTCACTATTGCCCATTTACCATTCGTGCTGTCTGTTTTTTCAAAAAGCTTATCACCAGGCTCATAGTTTTTTACTTCATTTTCATTTTTATAAACATCATACGGAAAGTAGCCATAGTATTCATCTTTGCTCATCACAAACTGGTCGGGCTGATCCCAATATCTTTCCCTGAAAATTTTTGCAGGGCTTTTTAATTGTTGAATGGTAATAGTAGCGTTGGTGGTTTCTTCAATGTCGTTGAGGTTGGTACTTTTTACCAGTATGTTTTTCAGACTGTCAACCGATAGTTTCTCAGCTACTTTAATTTCTAATTGCAACATTTGCCAGGCAACAGCCACCGTTGTATTACCGCTTCTTGTTTCGCCATTCAAGTCGGTAATATCTGCATTTACCTCATAGTAAAAAACGGGTTGTGTTTTTTTGTCAACGCTTTCGTCCGGCAGGGCTTTAAAACTAATATTGAATGTTCCATTGCCATCGGTGATTGTTTCGCCATTGGTTATTTCCACTTCATTGCTATTGCCCATCGGTATACCGGGTCTGCCTT
>JAYUBR010000436.1:0-1797 GCA_043740775.1 Ferruginibacter sp.
CCGTTGACGGCAATCCACAAAAGATGATTGTTTACAACAACAAAATTTACTTTTCTGCCAGAGATGATCTTCACGGACTGGAATTATTTGCGAGTGATGGAACGGAGGCGGGTACACAAATAGTAAAGGATATTAATGTTGGCACCGGTGGTAGCCAGCCTTTTGACAAAACAGTATATAACGGGCTTTTATATTTTGGTTGTAATGGCAGCGAACTATGGAAAACCGATGGTACAGATGCGGGAACGCAATTAGTAAAGGGGTCATTGTTTGCGGCTCCCACATTTGCAGCTACCTGGAACAATAAAATGTATATCCTTTTTCTTGGTGCTAATACCGGTATTTGGGAAAGTGATGGCACTACTGCCGGTACCCAACCTATTCGACTTCAAAACACCACTTTTCCTGTAACCAGTTACACAGATTTTGGGGGAGACAGGCAGTTTACAGAATACAACACCGAACTGTATTTTAATGGCAGGTGCTTTCAAATAACTGATGGTTTTGAACTTGTAAAATTATCACCCGCAGGGCTTTTGCCCGTAACCTGGTTAGGTGTGCAGGCCCAATGGCAAAATACTACGCAAGCCAAAATAAGCTGGCAGGTAGCAGAGGAGCAAAATATAAAAGAATATACCGTGCAGCACAGCACTGATGCCATTACTTATACAGATGCCTGCAGGGTTATTGCTACAGGTAAAAAAGAATATAACTGCATCGTCGCTGCTAATACTACTAAAAATTATTATCGTGTACTGGAGGTAGATATTGATGGAAAGAAATCTTACAGCAAACTGGTACTTCTGCAGGCTGCTTTGGCATCAATAGTAAAAGCATATCCAAACCCCGCAAAAGATATTTTGTATGTAGATGGTTTACAAAATTATCAATCGCTTATAGTAGCAGATATGATGGGAAGAATTGTAATGCAGCAAAAAATACTTCGGGCATCGCCTTCAATAAATGTCAGCATCCTAAGCAAAGGAAGTTATGTGCTGAAATTAAAAAATAATACGGGTGAAGAAACTTTAAAATTCAGCAAACAATAATATTAAATAAAACTTTCTCATTTTAATAAATTTTTTTTACAACTTTAAAAACACGGTCATGAAAAATTTATTTCCCTTTTTTATTTTTACTGCGTTGCTTTTTGCCAGTTGCAAAAGCAAGACAGCCAGTTTAGATTCCGGTGATGCAAAGGCATTGGCAGCAGCAATAAAAGGTATGCAGCCCGGCGGCGGTAATGCCACGACGGACGGTGGCTGGACGATGACTGCTAAAATTGATGGCAAAGCATGGAAGGCGAGTTCAATCATGTCTCCGGAAAGGGCGGGCAGAATATTGGGCGAAAATAATGTGGAGTCAATTTCGCTCCCCTATTATGATAAAAGAAACTTTTTGGCCTTGATGAAAAGAAAATTTGGCGGAAACCATTCTATGGCTGAAATGAGGCTCAATGATGATGTAGTTCTTTGGACCACCAAATCGGGTGAGATGGAAATTACAAAGGTGGATGACAAGTGGGCTGAGGGGAAATTTTCCTTTACAGCAAGCGGATTTGAAACAGAAAAAACCAAAGAAGTAACGGATGGATTCTTTCGCATTTCAATTGCAGAAAAGTAGGAGAGGAAAGTTTTTAAAAAAAATATAATAATATTTCTCTGCTTCGGATAAGCCTGCTGGTGCAAATATTAATTGAAAAAAACGTACATTAGTAAATGCGATGCTACCTGCTTTTACCACTGCTTATTGTAATGTGCATTCAGGTGCCGGCACAGCAAAATAACCAATATATTT
>JAYUBR010000437.1:0-1797 GCA_043740775.1 Ferruginibacter sp.
TCAATTAAAACAGCAAATGATTTTTTGCCCAGCCGCTTGCGCTCCGTAAATGAATGATATATACCTTTTAGCATCAACTGTTTATTCGTTACCCTGCAAATGTAAAAATTTTTAGTCTTATTAAAATTCTTATTAAAATAAAGATGGCAAATGAATATTTTAACGCCGCATCATTTACATAAATAGGGTAAATTTGGAGATGGATATTGCTGCAGAAATAAAATTTAAAACTGCCCGCAGTAGCGGTAAAGGCGGGCAAAATGTAAACAAGGTAGAAACCATGGTAAAGGGTTACTGGAACATTGCAGCTTCTGCCTTACTAAACGATGATCAAAAAAAACTACTTTCATTTAAACTGGTTAATAAGATAAATGCGGATGGCAACCTGCTGGTTAAAAGTCAGGAAGAACGCGGCCAGTTGGGCAATAAACTGCTGGTAATTGAAAAGATGAATGCACTTGTTACAAAAGCATTGATCGTTGCTAAAAAAAGAAAACCAACCAAACCAAATAAAGCTGCAAAGGAAAAAAGAATCAATACCAAAAAGAAAGCAGGCGAGATAAAACAAACCCGGATGAAAGTTAAATTGTAAGTTATGAAAAAAGGTTTGCGGTTTTTTGTTTTTTGTTGCGTGTTATTTGGTTTACCAGGCGGTTCTGCCAAAAGCCAGTCTCAGCAAAAAGAAGCCAATGTAAAAATTACTTTTATTAATTGTATTGGCAATCAACCGGTGGTATTGGATTCTACTTATACCAATTGCTGGAACGAAAGCTTTACAATCTCCCGGTTAAAATATTATATCAGCAATATTGCTTTGCAAACAAATGGTCATACAATGATCCGGGAACCGAACAGTTATCACCTTGTAAATGAAGCAGACGACTTTTCAAAGAGTTTTTCTTTTTATCTACCCCCTGAAAATTATACTTCCCTTTCTTTTTTAATTGGGGTAGATAGCCTGAAAAATGTAAGCGGCGCACAAACCGATGCGCTGGACCCTTTAAACGGCATGTTCTGGACCTGGAACAGTGGTTATATCATGTTTAAAATGGAAGGCAACTCGCCACAATCCTCTGTCGTTAATAATAAAATGGAGTACCATATTGGCGGGTTTTCAGGTGCTGATAAAGCAGTAAAAAAAGTAACAATTCATTTCCCTGGTACCGCTGTTTCATTAAACAATAAAAACATTACCGAAATAATTATCCTTACCAACCTTGACAAATTATGGAACGCAACCAGTGAGCTTAAAATTACGCATGCACCTGTCTGTACAACACCGGGAGTATTGGCTGCCCGCATTGCCGGCAACTATGCACAAGCCTTTGAAATAGTAAAAATTGTTCAGCAATAAAGTTAGTAACAACGTATGTTGAAAATAAAAATTATCGTATCCATGTTGCTGACTGTTTTTATTGCAACAGCTTTTATCTGCTATCAGCCTCCACATAAACTTACTTATTTACAATTAGTAATACCCAAAGGCTGGCCAAAACCACCCACCAATATTTTTGCTTCCAATCCTTTAACTGAAGAAGGTTTTCAATTGGGCCGTAAATTATTTTATGATGCCAGGTTGAGTAAAGACAGCAATTTTTCCTGTGCCGGTTGTCATCAGCAATTTGCTGCATTTGCCACTTACGACCATGATTTCAGCCATGGTTTTAACAACAGCTTTACCACAAGGAATGCACCGGGACTTTTTAATCTTGCCTGGCAAAAAGAACTGCATTGGGATGGTGGCATCAACCATATTGAAGTACAGCCCTTATCACCACTTACTGCGGCCAACGAAAT
>JAYUBR010000438.1:0-6109 GCA_043740775.1 Ferruginibacter sp.
TTTACAATGATGAAATGGAAGCCAATGCAATTACATTAGCCGGCCTGCAACAGGTACCTGTAAATAGCCTTAAAGGTTATTTTGGCCATACGTTAGGCGCTGCCGGCATCATTGAATCAATTGTGTCTGTTTATTCTTTACAACAAAACACCGTGTTGCCAACCCTGGGGTTTAAAAATATGGGCGTTACAAAACCCATCAATGTTTGCACTACTTTGCATACTGCTCCTTTACAAAACTGCTTAAAAACAGCCTCTGGTTTTGGTGGCTGCAATGCTGCAATAGTAATAAGCAAACAATAATTTTTTAGTAATTAAAATTGAATTTTTTAAATGAATTTTTTCAGCAAGGATAAAAAAACAGCGATAGAGGCAAAAGAGGCGGCCCAATGGATTGCTTTTGGACCAGTTATATTTCAGGCAGCCAGGGTACTCAGAAACACAGGGATCTTAACGCTTATTGAAGAAGCCGGTTCAACAGGATTGGACATTGCTACAATTGCCGGAAAAGTAAAACTGCCTTTGTACGGCGTAAGGGTGTTGCTGGAATCTGGCCTGAGCCTGAACCTTGTACTTATAAACGATCAAAAATATACTTTAGGAAAAACAGGGCATTTTATTTTACACGATCCGCTAACAATAGCCAATATGGATTTTGTACAGGATGTAAATTATAAAGGTCTTTTTCATTTAGAAGAAAGCATTATTACAGGCAAACCTGCAGGGCTAAAAGAATTTGGTGAATGGCAAACAATTTACGAAGGCTTGTCGCAATTGCCGGAACAGGTACAAAAAAGCTGGTTTGCATTTGATCATTTTTTTTCTGACAATGCGTTCCCGCTGGTGTTGCCACAGGTATATAAAAATGGTGTAAAAAATATGTTGGATATTGGCGGCAATACCGGCAAATGGGCTATTGCTTCGGCCAGGCATTCGCCCGATATCCATATCACTATCATGGATTTGCCCGGCCAGTTGAATGTGGCAAAAACCACCATTGAACAGCTTGGATTAAGTGACAGGGTTTCTTTTTTACCTGTAAATATTTTAGATGAAAATGTACAATTTCCAAAAGGATTTGATGTGATCTGGATGAGCCAGTTTTTAGATTGTTTTTCTGAAGCAGAAATTGTTTCTATCTTAAAAAGATGTTTTGATGCACTGGACGAAAATGGACAAGTGATCATTTTAGAACCATTCTGGGACAGGCAAAAATTTGAAATTGCCGCTTTCTGTTTGCAGCAAACCTCACTCTATTTTACAGCCCTTGCCAATGGCAACAGCCAGATGTATAGTGCCGAAACTTTTTTAAAGTGTATCGCCGAAGCAGGTTTTACTATTGCAGAACAGGCGGATCATATTGGCTTAAGCCAGACTTTATTGAAATGTAAAAAAAGACCATCATAAAAATTAACCAATCAACCAATGAAAACAGAAAAAGTTGATGTGCTTGTAATAGGTGCCGGACCAGCCGGAACAGTTGCAGCTTCTATCATTCACAAAGCGGGGTTTAAAGTAAAGATCGTGGAGAAATTAAAATTTCCGCGTTTTGTAATTGGCGAAAGTTTATTGCCCCGTTGTATGGAAGCTTTGGAAGAAGCTGGTTTTTTAGATGCTGTAAAAAAGGCCGGTTTCCAGGAAAAATTTGGTGCCAAGTTTGTAAAAAACGGAAAGATTTGCGATTACCTTTTTGCAGATCAGTTTACCCCTGGATGGAACTGGACCTGGCAGGTGCCAAGAGAAGAGTTTGATAAGATATTGGCCGATACGGTAGAAAAAATGGGCGTGGCTGTAAGTTATGAAACTACTGTAACAGGTATTGAATTTAAAGGATCAGATTCTGTAACGACTATAGAAGATACCGAAGGAAACCAATCGCAAATAGAAGCCAGGTTTATTGTTGATGGAAGCGGGTATGGACGGGTGATACCACGTTTGTTCAACCTCGACAGATCATCTAACCTTGTTCCCCGAAAAACATTGTTTGCGCATGTAGTAGATACAAAGCGTTCTATGGATGATGAGCCCAACCGTATCACCATCATCGTACACCAAAAAGGTATATGGGTTTGGGTAATTCCTTTTTCCAACGGAAATACTTCTGTAGGTTTTGTAGGCGAGCCACAATTTTTTGAACAACAGCAAGGCAGTAATGAACAGCAGCTACGGGCATTGATAGCAACCGAACCTTATTTAAGCGATCGTTTAAAGGATGTGGAAATGATTTTTGAGCCAAGGGTATTGGAATCATGGTCCGCCATATCTTCCACATTTTATGGGGATGGTTTTGTGCTTACAGGCAATGTAACAGAATTCCTTGATCCTGTTTTTTCATCCGGCGTTACACTGGCCACCGTATCGAGCCAGTTGGCTGCAAACCTGGTGATCCGTAAATTGCATGGAGAAAGTATAGACTGGAATAAAGAATATACCCAACCTATGATGCAGGGCGTAGATACCTTTCGCTCCTATGTAATGGCATGGTACGAGGGTACGCTTGATACGATTTTCTTTGCTGATAACCAGGTGGCAGAAATTAAAAGCAAGATATGTTCTGTATTGGCCGGCTACGTTTGGGATACCAATAACCCCTATGTAAAAGACCACAAAACAGTTTTGCATAAACTGGCACGTACCATCGCACTTAGAGATTCGCTTATAGAATAAAAGCCTCCCTGCCCTCCAAAGGAGGGTTCTTATAGCGTTCTTATTTGAAAAGCTTTTCATTAAATAAACGACCAGGTAGTTAATACCTCCTCTATAGGGGATGATAATAAAAAAGTACCGGATATCTTAAATACAGCATCAAATACAATAATAAACATTTAACTATATTCAAATATTGTCAGTAAATAAATACATCACCGCCAGTTGTATAATCAGCAAAAATGTTGTTTATAAAGATGAAAGAAAAGTGTTTGAAAATAAGGAAGTCATCCTGCCAGATTTCCTGCTTTCTCTTTACCAGCACCTTGATATAAAGTATCCCAAATTTTACAAGATGGATAACCTTTGTAAACTGGGATGGCTTGCCGCTGAAATTTTATTAAAAGATAGTTTTAAAACGGACAAATATCAACCTGAAGAAACCGGAGTGGTATTGTCAAACGCAAGTTCCAGTTTGGATACCGACATCAGATATTACGAAACCGCAAAAGACATTGCCAGTCCTGCCCTGTTTGTTTACACATTGCCCAATATTGTAATCGGCGAAATTTGTATCCGGCATCATTTTAAAGGAGAGAATGCTTTTTTTATAACAGAAAAATTTGATGCGGAATTTATAGAACAATATGCAGCTAACCTGATTAATAATAATATCTTGCAGGCTTGCATTTGCGGCTGGGTGGAGTTGCTGGATGATGAGTATAAAGAAGTATTGTTTTTGGTTGAAAAAGAACCATCGCCTGTTCCAATGCTTTTTACAAATGAAAATATTAATAAAATTTATCAGTTAGAAAATGGATAAACTAATCTTGGATCTTAAAAAACAGATCATTGCACAATTGAATTTACAGGATGTAAAACCAGAAGATATTGCAGACGACCAGCCGCTTTTTGTGGAAGGCCTTGGCCTGGATTCTATTGATGCACTGGAGTTGATTGTTTTATTACAGCAACACTATAAAATCAAATTGTCTAATGCAGATGATGGGCCAAAAGTATTTCAATCTGTAAAAACAATGGCTGAATATATTACTGCCCATCAGGCACAGACTGTATAAATAAAATAATGAGTGAACCTGTTTTTGTTGCCGGTATAGGAATCATTTCGGCCATTGGTAACAATGCAGCCGAATGCCTTGATGCCCTGCAAAACGGCCGGACAGGAATAGGAGATATGCATTATTTCGATTCTGTACACCGGCAAAAAATTCCTGTTGCTGAAGTAAAACTAAGCAATGAAGAATTGGCACAACGTTCGGGTTTGCCTGACACAAAAAGCCGTACCGCATTATTAAGCATGGTTGCCGCAAAAGAAGCACTGAACAATGCCGGCATAGAAAACATTGCGGCGTTGCGTACAGGATTTATCTCTGCCAATTCTGTTGGAGGAATGGATAAGACAGAAAAATTTTTCATTCCATTTCTTTCCGATAATAAAAAAGGAAGGTTACGGGATGTGGTACATCATGAGTGCGGCAGCATTACAGAACTGGTTGCAGACCAACTCGGCATCAAAGATTATATTACTACCATCAGTACCGCCTGTTCTTCCTCTGCCAATGCAATTTTTTTTGGCGCAAGGCTTATAAAAAATAATGTGGTTGATGTGGTAGTTGCAGGCGGCACTGATGCACTTACCAGATTTACACTCAACGGCTTTAATACATTGATGATACTGGATGAACAATTTTGTCAGCCTTTTGATGAAAACCGGAGAGGGCTAAACCTGGGCGAAGGCGCTGGCTATATTGTATTGGTATCCCCAAAAGTAGCTGCTACTTTAAATAAAAAACCTTCAGTTATATTGAGCGGATATTGCAACGCCAATGATGCCTATCATCAAACGGCTTCTTCGCCTGATGGCAATGGTTCTTTTGTAGCCATGACTGGCGCATTAAAAAAAAGCGGATTGCGGCCGGCAGATATTGATTACATCAACCTGCATGGTACCGGTACACAAAATAATGATATTGCCGAAGGTACAGCCATCAAAAGATTGTTTGGTCCGCAGTATCCAAAAATGAGTTCTACCAAAGCCTTTACCGGCCATACGCTGGGTGCAAGCGGCGGAATAGAAGCCGTATTTTCTGTATTGGCAATCCAGCAGGGAATTATTTATCCTAACCTTCATTTGCAAACGCCTATGAAGGATCTGCCATTTACACCGGTAACTGAATTGATAAGAAATACAACCGTTCAACACCTACTATCCAATTCTTTCGGCTTTGGAGGAAATTGTTCTTCATTAATTTTTTCTAAACTTTAGATCGAAATGTATATTCGGGCAACAGGAAACATATCACCACAGAAAACTTTTGGCCATGGTACTTTTTTAACGGAACTGGTTGAATATTGCGGCAGCCGCCTTGCATGTATAGAACCTGATTACAAAGAATTGATTGATGCAAAGCTGATAAGACGAATGAGCCGCATTATACGCATGGGTGTTGCCTCTGCTATGGAATGTTTGCAGGAAGCAGGAGTTAAGGTACCGGATGCAATCATCACCGGTACTGCGTATGGTTGCATGGAAGATACTGGTTTGTTCCTCACAAAAATGGTGGAGTACAATGAAGAATTGCTTACACCTACTGCATTTATACAATCCACGCACAATACAATTGGCGCTCAGATTGGCTTACTGCTGCAATGCAATAATTATAACAATGCTTTTGTGCATCGGGGATTTTCTTTTGAAAGTGCTTTGCTTGATGGCATGATGCTATTGAAAGAAAAAGAAGCAGCAACTGTATTGGTGGGAGCTGTTGATGAAATTACAAATATCAGTGACGCCATTTTAAGCAGGATGGGTTTATATAAACAGGAGCAAATATCAAACCTGCAACTATTTAATGCTGCATCAAAAGGAACAATTTCGGGTGAGGGCGCAGCATTTTTTTTGCTGGCCAATGAGCCATCAACAACTGATTATGCAAAACTCAATGGGCTAAAAACTTTTTACAAACCACAGGGTATAAGTGAAATTGAAGATCAGATTTTTTCTTTTCTTTCTGCTCAGTCAATCACTTTTAATGACATTAATTTAATAATTACTGGCAATAACGGAGATGCAAAGCAAGATGAAATATATCATCAGTTAGCAATAACTATTTTTAATAAAAGCAATACCATCAACTATAAAAATTTGTGTGGCGATTATCCAACAGCAACGGCATTTGCTTTGTGGATGGCTGCCAGTATTATTAAATTTGAAAAAGTACCAACCGCTTTGGATTACACAGGCCCAACAGAAAAAGCAATCAAGCGGATATTAATTTACAATCAATACCAGGGCATACATCATTCTTTATTATTGATTTCAGCATGCTAAATTTCAGAAATACAAATATCTTTTTTATCAGCCTGCTGATTGTATTGATTGGTGTTGATACCAGTCATTCCCTGCCGGTTTATATTTATCCTCTGTTAGTGGTGTTTTATTC
>JAYUBR010000439.1:0-1792 GCA_043740775.1 Ferruginibacter sp.
TTTTTTGAAACGATGAGCCTATCGCAAGCTTGTACCCGATAGTGCCACGCCGTCTTATTTTAAATACAAATTCCGTTGTTAAGCCTCCTGATATAAAAAGGTTGTTTCTTGTAATTGCAGTTGCCGCTGAATCGGGAAGAGATTTTCGAAAACTGAGATAACTGCCATATTCTTTTTGCAGCGTTGTCTCAATACCAATCACCCTCCACTCGTGCCGGCTACCCATTGGTATTACAAGGTTCATTCCTCCGCTAACACCCACACTACCAAAAAATTTGCGGCCATAATCGTAGTTAACTAACGGGGTAGTGTATGGGTTATAATAATAACTTTGGCCCACGTTATAAGAACCCAATGAAAAATTAGCACCATAATAGGCCTGGATACTGTTAAAGGCATGGCTGCGGTGAAAATATCCATTAAACGAAAATACCTGGTCTTCATAATAGTCGTTGGCACCACCAATAGAAACTGTGCCGCTTAAGTAAGTTGCAGATTTAATGGTGTCTGACCTTAAAGGAATGGCATGGTAGAAGTTTGTATTGGCATTGAGCGGACTTAAAAAGTAAACCTGCCTGTAACAACCGGTTAATGCAGGTATTGCTATTAAAAAAAATATACAGGCAAATTTATTCATACATGCGTTATGACAGCTGTAAAATGGAATACGCTGCAACCCATATCATATCATTGCTGGAATTTATAAAATTATAAAAACCTCGCAACGTCTTAACTGCAGACCATATAAAGTAATTGGGTAAGGGGGCCAAAGGTATTTAATCTTTCCCGCCCTCTCACACCACCGTATGTACATGCGTGTACGGCGGTTTCTTTAAAGTGATTTACGAGTTGGCTCTAAGGCTGTAATAGCCTTGCTGGGCAAAGCACATTTTATTCATACCAATATTCAAGGCATCGCTGTTAATTATTTGCCACCGGCCGTTGCCGCTTAATGCGATGCGCCAACTTATTTTTTCTTCTTCACCTAATTTACGTAGCCATCTTACAATGCCCATCGTTCGCTTGCATTGCTTTAGCCTAAAGCATTTTAACTTGCGGGGTATCCACCCATCCAACGATTCCATCTTACTGCTCATTTTGGCGTAGCAAAAATAAATGAGCCACTCTTATAGTTTTATTCGCAGTTGTTCCAGCATCTCTTTAAGGCTTATTCCCTGTTTCTTTTGGCCAATTCTATTACCTTCTCTTTTAGTCTTTGTTCACTTTGTTTAATTAATCCTAACTCGCCTTTGGATAAGATGCTGCAGCATAAAAAATTTAACTCGTTGTTTCTGTTCGTCAACTCACAACTTTGTCCGCCGCTTCCTTCAGATTTAACCTCACGGTTGGACACCATTACTTTGCACTAACCGTTCCCGTTAGATGGCGTGTAAAGGACTTTAACCTTAAACAACAATGGTATGCATGGCGCACATAAAAAATCCGCTTTCATTAAATGAAAACGGATTTAATACTTAGAATTGGATCACGATTATTTGATTTCAAGCAATGATTTTGCACTTCCATTTTTTCCAATAAATGTTGCAAGGTCGCCTACGGTATTTAGGCTTGTATAATTGTTGGCAACCGTGGTTAGCGGAATTTGATAATGCTCTGCCACCAATACTTGCAAGGCAGATTTCATTAAACCCGGATTTTGCAGTAAGCTTTTTTTAGACAAACTGTCAAAATGCAATACCCAATTTTTGCATAATGTGTGTAAAAAATAATACCTGTTTGTCAATCATTTAAGTTACTAAAATCCAACTGCTTTGCAGTAGAGATTTTATTC
>JAYUBR010000440.1:0-6097 GCA_043740775.1 Ferruginibacter sp.
CCTTTGGTACCAATAAACAAGGTGCAACCTTCAAAATCATTTTCACCGGGAAAGTCGCCGAGCACATCATTCAGATTTACATCGGGTTCTATCTCTGCAATTCGTTCGGGAGTGATGCCGCCATCCATCCAATACAGGTCAAGATCTTTGCCGCTGCGCTGCTTAAATTTAAATTTGATGGAACTGGATACGGGCCCGCTTTCGGGATATATCCCTTCTTTAAAAATACCATTGTACACCGTACTGGCACTGCCGGATACATCTGTTGGATAACCTAGCCCAAGCAACTTAAATGGCGGCCCCATGATGTGGCATCCCATATCTCCTAAGGCGCCTGTTCCAAACTGCCACCAGCCACGCCAGTTAAATGGCACCAGGTTATCAATATAATCTGTTTGCTGTGCAGTGCCCAGCCACAAATCCCATTTCAATTCTTTTGGAATGGCCGGCCTTTCTTTGGGCCATGAAATACCTTGCGGCCAAACGGGACGATCCGTCCAGCAATACACTTTTTCTATGTCACCAATCAGCCCTGCTTCAAACCATTCTCTCATGGTACGCATGCCATCGCAGGAGGCACCCTGATCGCCCATTTGTGTGACTACTTTGTATTTTTTAGCAGCTTCCGTTATTACACGGGCCTCATAAATATCATGCGTTAAAGGTTTCTGCAAATAGAGGTGCTTGTTTAATTTCATCGCACTCAAACCAACAATGGCATGGTTGTGATCCGGGATGGCTACCGTTACCGCGTCAAAATTCTTATTCTCCTTTTCAAACATCTCCCGCCAGTCGTGGTAAAATTTTGCTGATGGAAATTCCTTTTGTCTTGGTGCCGCCTGGCGTTCATCCACATCACATAAAAAAGCGACTACCGCATTTTTTTTAGGCGCAGTGGCATAATGATGAATGTCGTTTTCCGCTTCACCTCCACAGCCCACCGCAGCAATGTACAATTTATCACTGGGCGCTATGTATCCTTTACCTCCCAATACAAAACGTGGAACAATATAAAAACCGGCTGTAGCAATGGCCGCCTTTTTTATAAACTCTTTTCGGGTGGTTGTTTTTTTTGCAGGAATATTTTTTCTTTTTTCCATGAGATAAAAATTATTTTTTAGCAAGCGGTTTAACAGCAACTTCTTTAAAATACACCACGTCATCTTCACCATGGTTTTGCAAGCCGATGTAACCTGCATCCGGCCTTCTGCCCTTCATGGGTTCAAAATCAAATTTGCGTTCCGGTGTGGGATCGCCTTCTTTATAATCGGTTACTTTTTCACCATTCACATATACGATTGTGCGTGGACCATCCAATGTAATTTCCATGGTGTTCCATTCCGGGCCGGGTTTGCCCGGCTTGGCCAGGGGCTTTGTTAAAGAATACAACGTTCCGGTTATGTGGTGATCATCTTCATCAGAGGTTTCGGGATGATTGTCAATCTGCACTTCGTAGCCGTAAAATACCGGCATCCATTCTTCCTTGGGCTCAATGGGTATGCGGATAAACACACCTGCATTGCTGTTGAACTTTTGCATTTTATACACCACCCGAATGGTGCAGTTGCTTAATTTCCCTCCTGTCCAGTACAACAGGCCCATTCCGCCATGGCCCCTTATCATGCTGTCTTTTACCTCACTGCTGCCTTTGCCTACATGCTTCCAGCCGGTAAGGTCTTTGCCGTTGAAGAGTTGTTTCCAACCTGCTGTGGTAGTCTTTTTTTTAATGGTTTGGGCTTTTAAATTGTTTTGTGCAGATGATAAAAAAAAGCACACGGCCACGCATACAGTTTTGAAAATTATTTTGTAAGGCATACATCGTTGATTTAAAATATGGATGTTCTAAGGTAATATAAAAGTTGATGCGGTGAAATTATAAGTGAAACAGCACGATAATTAATTGCAGGGACAATCATTTTGTTAAAGACATAGCTAAATATAAAATTACCAGCAATCTAAATATTTACAATCCACATTTCATTCACTATATTCTACGGAGTGGCACAGGAAGCAAACGGAAAAGAAATAATTAAAAGGCAATTTTCAACCCAATGAACAAACCAGATTTTTCTGCATTGGCGGAACTGGCAGTGAGCCGCCAAAAATAATCCAGCGACAAAAGGTGAAATATATTTTCTTTACCTATACAAGCAATTGAGCAAGTTCAACCGTTTGGACTTGACTTGAGTAGTGGAGTTAGGATTGACAAGAAATTAGACCCATATAAACTTGAAAAATTCTTTGAAAACGTGTGGAATAATACGGCACACAACATTAAGAACAATAGCCGAAAGACTTAAAAGAAGAAAGTGAAAACTATGTACAAAATAGAAACCATCGCAAACTATAGTGAAAACACTATAGCCAACACCCAGGGCTTCGTTGAGCCTTTAAGGCTCACAATGAAGCCTCAGTTATATGGAACCGGAGATTTTTCCAGCAGCCATCATCTGCAGCCATCAAATGTTGCAGGGCAAAAATATTTCGTTTCACAAACACAACCAGCAGGCGAGGAGGAAGTCCTATCTCCTTTATTCAACATTTTACTACCAGCACGGAAACCACGATAAAAAATAGCAAAAAAAAGTTTAATTTCATCATTAAAAAATAGTATGCCAGCCACTACCATCGCCGGTGTAATTGACCAGCTTACAACCATCGTTGCAGAGGCAGAAGCCGACAACAACAGGGCAGGTTATTTTGCAGCGTTGTACAAAAATGTAACTGTTGCCGTGTACAATAAAATTAAAGCCGGCTGGTTTGATGACAACGAAAGGATGCAAAAGCTGGATGTAGTGTTTGCCAACCGGTACCTGGAAGCATATCAAAATTATGCTGAGCAAAAAGCCTGCACTGCATCGTGGCAGCTTGCCTTTGATGCCTGCAACACCTGGCGGCCCATGGTAATGCATCATTTACTCACGGGCATGAATGCACATATAGGCCTTGACCTGGGTATCGCTACTGCCATTGTTTCGCCGGGTGCCGACATTGAAAATATGCACAACGATTTCAATAAAATAAATACCGTGTTGTGCGAACTGATCAATGAAGTAAAAACCTGTTTGTACAGCATGTGGCCTTTGAGCAGGCTCATCAGTCAATTAAATATGGGTAAGTTTGAAAATGATATTGCCGGGTTTTCTATGAACATTGCCCGGGATGCGGCATGGCAGGTTGCGTTGGACTATGCGGCATGCACCAGCGCAGCAGCACAGGAAAATTACATTGCGACCAGGGATAAAAGTGTAACCAATTTTGGAAACAAACTGCTTCACCCCGGTGCAGTTGTACAAACCATAACAGGTATTTTTCGTGTTTTTGAATTTGGAACTGTTACAGATAAAATTAAAAAACTGGATGCTTAATGTATTCAATAGTGTTGTGCAAAACTGTTTCCCTGAAATGATTTTACAATAACAATTAGTTACCAACTACAAAGCGTGCATTTTATTTCCTGATAAATTTAACACTAAGCCTTGTACCATTTGATACAATAGTTGCCACATAAACGCCGGCAGCCAGCTTAGCTACCGGTATGTTTATTTTATTGATGCCTGCTAAACCACTGTTTGTTTCACTTAGTTTTTGCCCCAGCATATTATAAATTAACACGGCATTGCCCTGCATAAAATTGCTCTTTGCCGCAATGGTAATAAAATCATTTGCAGGGTTTGGATATACTGCAAAAGGCTGGCTGGTTTTTACTTCATCGGGTTTAAATAATTGCGCTGAAGGAATAACCTGCCTGTCTGTAACGGGGCCACTCCATTCTAATTTGCATACCGCATCGCCACCGTTTTCATAGTACTCAATCCGGATGGGATAGGCAGTGCATGCTGCAAGATTAATAGTAGCGGCATATTCTGTAGCCCCCTGGTCAATCCACTTATCTACCAGCAACTGGTTATTTACCCATAACCGGATGCCATCATCTGCGGTTACATAAAAAGTATACGTGCCTGCATCTGTTGTTTTAATGTTGCCGGTAAACCTTGCCTTAAATAAATCGTTGCTGATTGTGTTGGGTGAACCTGCACCCCAGTTAAAATTAATGGTGGGTTCGGTTTGAGTTACCGTTGCCGTTGCCGGAAAATCAGCAGCCACCGCAATATTGCTGAAATATTCTGCTTTTAAGCCGGTGCCATTTCCTATGCAGGATGCCGTGGGTGCAAACAATTGCGAGGCAGGAATTATTTGCCTGCATATTCCGGCAGCACTCCACTGCAATGCACAAAATGCGGCATTGGTATTGGCATAATATTCCAGCCTTACATCATAGTCTGTATTTTTTTGCAAGCTGATGGTAGCGGTATGCGTTTGTATAGTATTGTCGCTCCAGTTGTTGATGATTTGGGTGTTGTTTATCCATAGCCTTACGCCATCGCTTGCCGTTGCATACAAGGTGTAGGTATCGGTGGTAATGGGTCTGAGTTTACCTGTCCATCTTACTTTAAAGTGATCGTTGCTGATTGCCGGTGCAGGACTTTCATTGCCCCAGTTAAAATTTATATTCTTATCCAATTTTGTTATGGTAGCAGTTGCCGGAAAATCGGCTCCGGTTGTATTGGTAAAATATTCGGCTTTCAATCCATTACCGTTTCCGTATGCAACCAAAAGATTTTTATCATTGCAGGAAGGACCATACACTTTTATAGATTTTGAAAAAGTGGGTACAAATACTTTTCCGTTGGCGATGGTTGGTGGAGCAAACTTTGCAAAAGTTCCCACCGCATCCTGTGCATCCATATCACTGTTCCATAGTTCTCCTGCACTTACATCATTTGCCCTGTAAGCAGCGATGCTGCCGGGCCGTACCTGGTTGTTGGCATTGCCATTAGATGGAAAGCAACCCCACACAATGGCAGATGCCGTGTCTTGTAAATTACTGGAAACACTCAACATGGCACCCGGCATCCCGTTATCCAGATTACGCTGTCCCTGTTTAAAATCATCTGCAAATGTTCCGGCAGTGCGGTTAAACTGAAACTGCCTTAACTTAAATGTTTCGGCCCAAGCATACACAAATTCGCCGGTGCTTAATTTTGCATACACCGGTGAACCATGAACATGTACATATCCCTGGCGGCTGGGGTTAAATTCCAGAGTATCTTTTACCTGTGTATTGCCGGGGGTAAGCCTGCCCATATTGTTGTAATCAACCACATAAGAAATACCTTCTTTTGAACCTGAAATGGTAAGACTCGAATTGGGTATTATCAGCACACCATCGCTGCCATAATCCAGGTCAAGCTGATCAAGATAATCATAATTAGCAGGTGTAAACCAATCAAGCATTTTTAATTGTGGTGATAGTTTGATAAGGCTTTCACTTCGCCCACCGGTAAAATTATTATTGTCTGTACCGGTGGTACCGTTTCCGGTTACCAAATACAGGTTGCCATCTTCACCCACCGATATGCCCTGCCCTGCCATCCATATCCCTGCAGCCCAGCCGTTGGGCGTTGCGTTGTAAGTGTATTGCAATTGTAGTGTGGCTGCATCATAACCCATTACCCAGCCATGGTACGGGCCCCAGTCGCAATGCGATGCTGTGGCAAGATATACGGTGTTATTGTACAGCAATAAACCCGGCCGCTGGTTGGCATATTTGGCATCGTATTGTATTACACCATTGTTGTTTGCATCCCCCGTGCCATTCACCTGTGCACTGATCAGTTGCGGACTGCCCGTTTTGTGTAAACCGGTATAAATATTCAGGGCATTCAGGTACGAATAAAATTTTCCATTGGCATCAATTGTTTTAGTAACCACATATAGTGTTCCTGAAACAGCATCAATCACCGGTGTTCCTACCAAACCAAGTTTTCCTGAAAAGTCGCGGTAGTTACCACCGCAGGGTTTGCCATAAACAGCATCCTGCAAATCAAAAATAACGGGTGCTCTTTGCCCTGCCGCATTTAAGTTTATTTGCCATAAGGGTGCCGGTTGAGATAGATCATCTGCATTAAAAGCATACACCGAATTGTTTACGGTAGCAGCAAATAACACATTGCCCCTGAAACTGCCAATGGTAATATTGGCCGCAATCAGCGGTTGCGCATATACCTGATCATCTACCGCAAGCGTTGCGGCA
>JAYUBR010000441.1:0-6089 GCA_043740775.1 Ferruginibacter sp.
AGGGGAGTGGCGGACTGAATCGTAGTAGTGATGAAGTTTCTGTAATGGAGATGGAGCGAAGGGTTCAGCTCTTTCATTTGCTCTAAAACCAACAACGCAGAGCAATTTGCGGAGGATTCAATTTAGACCAATAACGTGTTAGATTCTTCTAATACCGAAAGAGAAGAGCCGTATGAAGTGAGAGCTTCACGTAAGGTTCTGTGAGAGGCTTGGGCTGAAATGCCCTTGCCTACTCTACCCTGTGCGTTCGTGCTTTTCTTTAATGAATATCCAATTATAATATATAGTCAATTCAGTTGACTATTTGGCTGGTAAATTTGAATTGAAGATATCTCGAAACAATTTCCATTTTCCATCTTCTTTTTTCCAAAGGACGATGTACTTTTCTACCCCAACTGTATTATTCTTTACAAAAAGGGTTACAATCCCTTCTTCTGCTATTAAGTCTTCGGTTCCAAAAACATTCTCCAATTTTAAATCAACTCTTGTTAAGCCACTATTTATCATGTCGTTCCATGCTTTCTGAATGTTTGCCCTACCGACTACAGATGGAGCTCCGGCTTTCATTAATTTTGCGTCAACAGTATAAGCATTGGCTAAACCTACCGAATCCCTTTTGGCAAATAATTCCATAAAATTTCGATCAGCTTCTTCAATTTCAGCCTTGGCGGTTGTTAAACTAAATTTATTTGTAGTCGCTTCCTTTTCTTTTGTTTTTTCGTTACAGCTTTGCGTTGATATCGTTAAAAGTGCAAGAGTGGTCAACATTGTAAGTTGACTTGAAAATTTAAATACTTGTTTCATTTTATTTTTTATTTTATTTGATTGCCTACTCTGGTCGGTTTTCGGCTTACCCGTTTTTAATGTCTATTAGTCAATGGTCAAATATATCAATTTAGCAGTGTCTTGTAGCATGACGCACAACGATTTGGTATTGCTGCAGGCAGGGAATTCATTGCTGTGTCTGACCCCAACCGCTGCTGAATAAAGATATAAAAGTATAAGATAACAAACAAAAGCCCAGCGATGTTTGTCCTGCCCACAACCGAAGCTGATAGCAGACCGCAGCCGAAGCTAACAACGTCCTGCCCTGCTTGCAGCAATACCCATGTTGAACCAACACCTGCGGTGAAGGCCGTAACATTTCACTAAAAATACGACCTTCCCTTTTCATTAAAACTTTAAATTATGAAAAAAAAATGAGTACAGTAAAGTAACATTGTCTCCGGAGGCACAGGATGCCTTGCAACAACTGCACGCCGTGCTGACTGCCAAACACTACTCGCCCAGAACCATCCGCAATTACATGCAGGAGATGCGGTTTATTTTTGCGCATCATTGTGATCTGCTGCCAGGCTCCATCGTTAGTAAAGACATCATTGCCTACATTAATTTTATTGTAAAGGAACATGGCGTTGGGCGTGAAAAATGTCACCAGGTAGCACAGTCCTGCAGTTTCTTTTTTAAACAGGTAATGCCATCGCCCTTTGTAATTCCCTCACAGTTTTATCCCCGTAAGCAAAATAAACTGCCGCAGGTTTTTAGCAAAGACCAGGTAAAGCAATTGATTTCGGTAATAACCAATCTCAAACACCGCCTGGTGATCAGCCTGTTTTACGGCACCGGTTTGCGGATGAATGAAATGGCGAATTTAAAAATTTGCGATATCGGCAGCAAGGCCTTCCAGGTAAAAGTAAGCGGCAAAGGATACAAAGACCGCTTTACCATTTTACCAAAACATTTGCTGGATGATATGAGAAAATATTACCTGTTGCAAAAACCACAAACCTACCTTTTTGAAGGACAAACAAAAGGTAAACCCATGCATACACGCAGTATCCAGCATTTTGTACAGCAGTACGTTACCAGGATCGGGTTAGGAGGAAGGGATTACTCCGCCCACACCTTGCGACATTCTTTTGCCACGCATCTGCTGGACGCCGGTGTAGATATCCATACCATCAAAGAACTGCCGGGCCACAATAATATCAGCACAACGATGGTGTACCTGCACCTGCAGCAATCCAAACGGGCAGCACTGGTATCGCCTTTTGATTCGTTGGAAACCAGCGGCCAATGACGGCCATTGGTAATGCCCAACAACTGCAACAGTTATTTGGGCAGGCAGCATCACTGCACTTTAATTCGTATAGCCGCCAGGTGTTCAGCAGGCTGCATCATTGCCATACAGCAGCCAACGGCGCACATGCCTACCGTTGTAATAATGGTGATTGCCATCACCTGCATTACCAGTACCACAGTTGCGGCAACCGCCACTGCCCCAACTGTGGTGGATTAAAAAAAGAACAGTTGGTTGAAAACCTCACCGCTGAACTGTTGCCCACGGGGTATTATCACGTGGGGTTTACGCTGCCACATGAGTTTCATGCATTGGTGTTGGGCAACCGCAAAGCAATGTTTAAACTGTTGTTTGATGCATCATCCAAAACCCTGCTGCAACTGGCCAGTGATCCGCAATGGCTGGGCGGCAGGTGTAGCATCACTTCGGTACTGCACACCTGGGGCCAGCAGCTTTGCTTTCATCCCCATGTACACTGTATTGTAAGCGGTGGTGGTATAGATGACAATAATTGCTGGATAAAAGCAAAGCGCAGTAATAATAAATTTCTTTTTCCTGTAGATGTGCTTAAAGATGTGTTCAAAGGGATCTTCCTGAAAGGTCTTGGCCAGCTAATGCAAAAACAACAACTTCAACTGGAAGGCATCGCTGTAGAAAAAATAATCAAACAGGCAGGGTATAAAAAATGGAACGTGTATGCCAAAAGCCCCTTTGGAACGGTGGCCGGCGTGGTGGCTTATCCTGGCCGCTACACGCAAAAGATAGCCATCACGCCGCACCGGATTATCAGCATCAGCGAACACAGCGTTTTGTTTAAATACCGGGATTATGCAGATGGCAACCGGCAAAAAGAAATGGCGCTGTCGCATGCTGAATTTTTGCGCCGCTTTGAATTGCATATTCTGCCCAAACGGTTTGTAAAAATCCGGCATTATGGCTTGTTGCAAAACCATGGTAAAATAAAACGGCTCAACAAAATCCGGAAGCAATTAAAGCTGTCACCATTGCCACCCAAAGTGCAGGTACCGGTTACGGTGCGCATGCTGGAAAAATACGGCAAAGACATTACGCTATGCCCAAAATGCAGCCATGGAAAACTGGTGCTGATTCACATTGACTATGGTGACTGTGAAAAGCCGGTGAGTAAAAATCCGGCATTGGTAACTGCTGAAAAAACATCCGCCCTTGCACCTCCGTAAAAAATTACAGGGCCTGGGTAAGCATGAAAAGGTTCTTATTATGGATCAAAAAAATAAGCTGTTAATACGGGTAAGGGAAGGTGTGTATGATTGTAAAAAAAAGTACCGTCAACCTCCCTTAAAAATGGCTGTTTTTAAAATTGCTACCGCCCGAAAGCC
This sequence comes from Ferruginibacter sp., assembly GCA_043740775.1. Lineage (GTDB taxonomy): Bacteria > Bacteroidota > Bacteroidia > Chitinophagales > Chitinophagaceae > Ferruginibacter. The sequence continues at coordinate 3,439 of JAYUBR010000441.1, forward strand.
ACCGCCTGCACTACTTTACCGCCTATAGCAATCTGGCCGGCGTCGGTCAACAAACAATAACCAAAAGCCCCGCAATAGTTTTTTAACGCGGGGCTTTTTTATGGGGGCTTTCGGCTATTTTTCTTAATGTTTAGCACTCGTTTTGTCCACCTACTTTTAAATTTAGTAAGGGTCCTTCCTTGCGTTATAATTATTGTCGTGCAAAACCAATTGGTGGTCTGTCCATGCCTTCCCACTCTGACATGATTTGTAAGAATTTAATAACATGCTGGGAAATTATGTCTTCTGTTATTGCACTTGGTTCTACTGTCGCAATTACTTTAGCGTCCATTTGAGTAACCCATTCGTCAATGTATGGAAATCCGATAATTACATTTATTTTTCCATTGTAAGATTGACAATAAGCTAAATAACCGCCATGCTTTGTGTATGCCTTTCTCTTTGTCGGTTTTCCTGTATTGTCATCATAAAATGTCTTAACCATTCCGCTGTTGTGGCTATTACAAGAAATATTTATGGTTTGATAATTTGAAACACTTTCAAGTCGTTGAACATGCCAGTCAAATTTAAAACTGTTATAAATCGAGGTCAATACATTGAAAATTTTCTCCTTTACTTCTGAGTTCCAAAGTTGTCGTCTTTCATTTGTTTGGTCTAAGGAATTCAAATATTTGTCAAACGCTTCTTTTAACATGTTGTGATTTTCTAAAACTTCTGTTATTGCCATAATGGTGTTTTTTTAAAATGAGTGCTAACGTTAGGGCTTGGCGTTGTTGGGGGATTTGAAAAACGTCCGCCCGGAACTAAAGCCCAATTGAAAAAGTGAAGTTGAAGTTAACAACTAAAAGCCAAATTGAAAAACGTCCAGCCTGGACTGAAGCACAACAGCGAACCAACGCCGAAGTTCCAACGTCCAGCCCCAATAACGCCAACCCCATGTGTGTGTCCAGCGAAGCTGCCTTTGTGATGAGAGCAGGTCTCTCGATGGGAGAAGTAGAGCAACCTTCACCATCAAACCGTTTGCATGCTGCGCTGCTCTAAGGAGCAGGGTAGTGAACGATGCAACCGGTGCGTCTGTAAGAGCCGATCGTATAGAGAAGCGGCTATGAGGTCCCGATAATTGTTACCGATGTAAAAAGGGACGATGCACATGATTGTTTCGATTTAAGTTAACATTCGCTACAAGTTGCCAGAAGTGTTAGCTGCATCCGGGATAAAGCCGCCGGGACTTACAGACAGGCGCAAGGGCGGAACTGGAGAACCTGTACCGGTTGAATGTGCAATGTAGGTAAAACCGTTTGCAGCAACAGCCAGAACGTACAACCTGCACAGAGGCAAAACTACTAAGCGGAGCACCCGTAAAGTGCTATATGCCTTCACAAACCGGCACAGGGACGGATGTACCCCTAGTAGTGTTGATCGCCTTCGAAAGCTGGCAGTAGCCAAGGGGTACACAAGGTTCAAAAATTGTTAAACACAAAACAACCGCAAGGAATGATGGAACTGTTTACCAAACAAGGCGTAAGCGTACCCATTACCACGATGATGGTATGGGAGGCGTACAAGCACGTAAAGCAAGGCGGTGAAGCAGCCGGTACCGATGGAATGACGTGGGAGTATTTGTATACTCACCGCAGCAAACTATTGTACGGGCTGTGGGTTCGCCTTGCATCAGGCAGCTATTTTCCAAAGACCATCCGGTCTGTCAGCATCCTTAAAAAGGATGGCAGCAAAAGAGTGCTGGGCCTGCCCACTTTATTGGACAGGATAGCCCAGCAAGTAGTACGTGTTCACCTGGAAAAATGTTTAGAACCCCATTTTCATCAAAACCCGTACGGTTACCGGCCTGGCAAAAGTATGCACGATGCCGTTAGCAGGGCAAAGTTCAATTGTCGTCAGTATCCGTATGTAATTACGCTGGATATCAAGAGCTATTTTGATACCATACCACACGACAAGTTGCTGAAGGCGCTTCAATTTTACTGTAAAGAAAAATGGATAAGCCTGTACGTTAGCCGTTGGTTAAAAGCCGGCATAGTTAATGAAGATGGGAGCCTTACACAACCCCGGAGTGGCACCCCACAGGGCGGCGTCATCAGTCCGCTACTTTCCAACCTTTATTTGCATGTAGTGTTTGAGGGCTGGATGCTGCAACATTATCCGGGTATCCGGTTCGAGCGGTATGCCGATGACATCCTCATTCATGCAAGAAGGGAGCAGATAGCGCAAAGCATCCTGCAAAAATTACAGGTACGTTTCACGCAGTGCGGCCTAACCATTCATCCCACCAAAACCCAAATTGTTTGTTTAACAAGAGATGCCTCCACTAAAGATGTAACGAAAGTTCACAGCTTTGAAATGGGCGGCTTTGTGTTTAGACCACAATGGGTAAAAGAAGCAGGAGAATGGAAACTGCTGATACTGCCCTCACCATCCCGGTCATCAAAGAAATCGATTATGGATAAGATCCGTAGCCTACGTTTACACACCCGGACGGGCAGTGTTTACGTGGTGGCCAATCTGTTAAATCCATTGATCCGTGGTTGGCAAAACTACTACTGCCATTTTATAAAAAGAGACCTGAACGACCTATGGCGCTTTGTAAACCGGCGGCTTGAAAAGTGGTGCAAATGGAACAAGCGAATGAGCCT
>JAYUBR010000442.1:0-1786 GCA_043740775.1 Ferruginibacter sp.
GCAAAACATTTTAATAAAAAATGCCACCATCTGGACGAATGAAAAAGATGGCATTTTATCCAATACAGATGTGCTGATAAAGAATGGAAAGATAGCAGCCATTGGTAAAAATTTATCTGATGCGGCCGCCAGAATAATTGATGGTACCGGTAAACATTTATCTGCCGGAATTATTGATGAACATTCCCACATTGCCGGTACAGGCGGTATCAATGAATGTTCGCAGTCTGTTACTTCCGAAGTGAGGATTGCTGATGTACTCGATCCTGAAGACATTGATATTTACCGCCAGTTAAGTGGCGGCGTTACCAGCAGCCATATTTTACATGGCAGTTGCAATACCATTGGCGGACAAACACAGTTAATAAAATTACGTTGGGGAGCAGCTGCGGATCAGTTGAAATTTGCCAATTCGGATCCGTTTATAAAATTTGCGCTGGGCGAAAATGTAAAACGTTCTTACGGTCAAAGCAATAACCGTTTTCCTGATACAAGAATGGGTGTAGAACAGGTATTGACCGATGCATTTACAAGAGCAAGGGATTATGAAAAAATGGGTCCGGGAAAAAGACGTGACCTTGAACTGGATGCATTGGTAGAGGTATTGAATAAAAAACGTTTTATCACCTGCCATTCGTATGTGCAAAGTGAAATTACTTCTATGATTCGGGTAGCGGATAAATTTGGTTTTACAGTCAATACTTTCACCCACATCCTGGAAGGATATAAAGTAGCCGATAAGATGAAAGTGCATGGTTCCAACGCCTCTACTTTCAGTGACTGGTGGAGTTATAAAATGGAAGTGGTGGATGCTATTCCTCAAAATGCTTACCTGATGCAACAGGCCGGTTTAAATGTAGCTATCAATTCGGATGACCCGGAAATGGCAAGACGCTTAAACCAGGAAGCTGCCAAGAGTGTGAAGTACACCAGCATGAGTGAAGAAAATGCCCTGAAAATGGTAACGTTAAATCCTGCAACAATGCTGCACGTGGCAGACAGAACCGGCAGTATAAAAACCGGTAAAGATGCCGACCTGGTTTTGTGGAGCGATAACCCTTTAAGCATTTATGCAAGGGCAGAAAAAACAATTGTAGACGGCATTGTTTATTATGACATTGAAAAAGATAAATTGCTGAGAGAAGGCATTACAAAAGAAAGGGCCAGGCTGATACAAAAAATGAACGGCGCTAAAAAAGGTGGTGAGAAAATGTCTCCACCTTCTCCTTCCTACAAAGAGCGCAATTATTGTGAAGAAGATCACCACGATGAAAAAACTTTCTGGGGCAGAATAAATGAGCGCCAGATGTCCCTGGATAGTCAATAAATAGTATAACCACCACTAACTCGAAAATTCAGCAGATTATTATAGTCTGCAGGCAAAAATAAACAGCATGAAAAAATTATTATTTCCAATCGCATTACTGTTTTCCATCAATACACTGGCGCAGGAAAATATGCATCCTGCACCGGCGCAAACCCAGGCCGTTGCACTTACAAATGGCGTGATACATATTGGCAACGGCCAGGTGATAGAAAATGGCATGATCGTTTTCAGCAATGGTAAAATTACCGATATACGTACCACTGCACCCATTGCTGATGTAAAAGTAATTGACCTTAACGGCAAACATGTGTATCCTGGTATCATCGCTTCCAGTACCAATCTTGGGTTAACAGAAGTAAGTGCCGTTCGGTCCACTTCAGATTATGATGAGCTAGGCGATATCAACCCGAGTATACGCAGTTTGGTTGCTTACAATACCGATAGTAAAGTGATTAACAC
>JAYUBR010000443.1:0-1782 GCA_043740775.1 Ferruginibacter sp.
TGCAAAGCTGGTATAAAAAACATCCCAAACAAAACAACAATAACAGCCGGACTGTCTATTTATTTTGCGATGAGTTTACCAATTACAATGATACATCCATTGGTATAAAAGCCATTTTGCTGTTAGAGAGATTGGGCTACAATGTTGTGATTCCAAAACACATTGAAAGCGGCAGATCCTGGCTTAGCAAGGGTTTGATCCGTAAGGGTAAGCAGATTGCCAATAAAAACATTGTCTTGTTAAAAGAAATCATCAGCAATGAAACGCCGTTGATTGGCGTAGAACCCAGTGCCATCCTTACCTTCAGGGATGAGTACATTGACCTTGCCAATGATGACCAACTGGAAGCGGCAAAGCAATTGAGTAAAAATATTTTTTTAATTGATGAGTTTATTGCCGGCGAAATAAAGAAAGGTTATATAAAAGCTGAACAATTTACCACGGAGGAAAAACAAATTTTACTGCATGGCCATTGCCAGCAAAAATCACTCTCTGCCCTCAGCTACTCAGTGGATATTTTATCCTTGCCAAAAAACTATACTGTACAAACCATTGCCAGCGGCTGTTGCGGCATGGCTGGTTCTTTCGGCTACGAAAAGGAGCACTACGATTTGAGTATGCAGATTGGTGAACTGGTTTTGTTTCCGGCAGTGCGCAATAAAAAATCAGAGGATGTTATTATAGCTGCCCCAGGTACCAGTTGCCGCCACCAGATTAAAGATGGTACGCATACTTTAGCAATGCATCCCGTGGAAATTTTGTATGAGGCGTTGGTGTAGGGCAGAAAAAATTAACAAATGTCTAAAGTGTAAAAACCTGAATGTTTTTGTAATCTCTATTATCATTAAATTTGTGAACAATCAACTTTATAGCAATGTCTTCAAATACACTTGATATTGAATTTAATAAATATTATTCCCTGCTGAATAAATCGCAAAAAGAATCAGTGATACAAATGCTCAAATCATTTGTGCAAGGAAACAAAAAAAACGGCCCTTCTATTGAAGATTACAATGAAGATATTGACCTTGCCATTGCCGAATATAAAAAGGGTGACGTGCTGTCACATGATGCGGTAGTAAAAATGGCAAAAAAATGGTAACGCCTGTTAAAAAAATTACCTGGACAAAGCAAGCCATCCTTCAGTTCAAAAAATCCATCGAATACATCAAAATTCTCCGCAAAATGCAGAAAAAGTTAAGCATACGATTCTACAAAAAATTAAGACCCTTCAATCCTCCATCGTCCGCCACCCTGTTGACAAATACAAAAGAAACAATGATGACAACTTCCTTTACTTTGAAGTACTAAAACACAGGGTAAGTTTTTATGTTAGCGAAGATGAAATTATTATTATAAGGATAAGGCATACAAAGATGAACCCGAAAAAGTATTGATTGGTTTATTTTAATCTCTAATTGTCAGTTTACGAAAATAGAGATAATTGTTTTTAATAGTATTCATCAAACGGTATACTCATTAGCAACCTCTATTGTATTTTTTTATTTTCCTTTGCCGGTGGTAAAAAGTTTTCCCCGGTAAAAACGCTTTTACCCGTTTTAGCTTCCAATGCCTTCCTTGCATTTTTAGCAATGGCGCCACCCTTTTTACCTGCCGTGGCATTTTCTGCCAAGCCTTTAGCCGCATCGGTTTCGGCAATTTGCCTGGTAGATAATTCGGCCAACGCTGTAAAAATTAATTCTGCTTCGCTCATGTGGTCCCGCAGGTTTTGTTGTTTCAGCCCTTTTAAATCTTTGTGTTTCTTTACAGTAAGCCCGGTCC
>JAYUBR010000444.1:0-18249 GCA_043740775.1 Ferruginibacter sp.
CCTGTCGGAGCCAGCCCTCTTGGATCATTTACCGCATACCAGTTATATAATTTACCATATTTAGTGCCATTGGCGGTGTCATTATTATAATAACACCAGGCACCTGTAGTGAGATTGCTCCATGCGGTAATGTCCGTTACCTGTGGAATAGAATCCCCATTTCTGTACGTTGTTACGCTGAGGTTATTCAACATCCAGCTACTGATTGTTTGAAGTTTATCGGTAGTAAAACTTATTTCAGTCCCATAAGCTGTACCAACTTTGTTGGTAGCATAGGGCTTTAAATAATAAGTGGTATTGTTATTTAATCCGGTGATGGTGGTTTTATAACTGCTTGTTCCGGAACCATCTGTTGTTTTACTGCTGCTAATGGTCGGATTAGAAGAGGTATTCCAGCATACACCTTTTGATGTAATTGCATTTCCACCATCACTTGTGGTTTTAGAATACACAGATACACCGTCAGGTGTAATGTTTGTTACTGAATCTGTTGTAACAACAGGCATGAAGACCGGAGGGTCGGTTTTGGAGGATTTTTGACACTGTACCAAAGCCATCGTACATAATAATACAGTAAATGATAGGCAATAATTGATTTTTTTCATGTAAGCAAATTGTGGTTATTATATAAAATTGAGCGATATTATTTTGAATGTGATAGGTATTAAACGTCTTGTACGTTATTTTATTACATTCAGCCATCTTATATTCAAATACCCTGCCTGAATTTTGTCATACAATCTGAAAATATTTTGCCGGTAAGCGGCAGGTTAAATAACAGAGGTAGAGGTAAGCCGGCATTTTATTTTTTAAAATGGTAAGTAAATATACAACAGGTAACGCATTTACGGTTCCATAGGTTGGTGGAAAAAATGAATCTGTTTCAAAATTGAGGAAAATTTCTTAATAACTTGAAACAGTAAATGTTGAAATTTAGAACAAAGTCCACTACCATTTTTGTTTCCATAAAGGCAAACCTGGGCAATATTAATATGAGTGGGCTTATCATTTTTTTGCTAAAAAGTTTGGATTCAGCTATCGGGATTATACCAAAGAATTTGGCTACGGAGGTAAGGTTTGGATTAGGCTTCTTTTCGCCACAATTCTCTGCCATCAATCCATGTGTGCAAAACGTTGATCGTATTCATTTGGTCTGCAGGAGTATCCAATGGGTTTTTATCCAGCAAAATAAAATCTGCCAACTGACCCTTTTGTAAACTGCCAAACCTGTTTTCTCCACCTATTAACGCTGCCTTGAGTGTGTAGGCTTTCAACGCTTCACAGATGGAAATGCTTTCTTTTGTAGCAATGGTTTCGCCTTCTTTAGTTCTTCGTGTAAGCGCTGCCGTTATGCCTTTTAACGGGTTAAAATTTTTTACCACGGGCGCATCAGAAGATAGAGCCATTAAAATATGATGCTGTAGAACAGCTTGTACCGGGTAGCATTGCTGAAGGTAGGCATCGTCTAAATATTGTATAAAATTTTTACCCAGTTCATCTAAAAAAATGGTTTGCATACTGCATGCAATATTGTTTGCCTGCATGGTTTGCAGGTGTTTTTTTTCGGGCAGGCCCAGGTGTTCAATTCTTTTTATAAGTGACGGAAAAATTATATTCAATTGCTGGTAAACTTCCAGCACCATTTCTATGGCAGCATCGCCAATGGCATGTGTGGCTATGCCTAAACCTTTTTCCATGCATCGCCTGCTCAATTCCAGGTATTGATTTTTATCTAACCGCAACACACCTTGTTCATCGCTGTTTTTATAGTGTCTTTTCAGGGCGGAAGTTTTGCCACTTAAGCCACCATCTGCAAAAAATTTAACGGTATTGAGCTGCATAAAATCACTGCTGTATTTTTCCGGAACAGGGTAGGGGGTGTTACTTCCATCAGGTAAAATAATGGGCAGAATATTGAGCCTGAAACCCAGTTCACCTGCGGCATCCATTTCTTTGTAAGCCTTTATCAGAAGGGGATCTGCGGCAGGGTCGGTTGCGGCGGTGATACCATATCGGTACATTTCTTCCCTGCAGGCACGGATCATAATTTTTAAATCTTCCACACTATAAGGCGGAATTTTATTGGCCACCAAACCCAGCGCAGTTTCATTTAAAATACCGGTTGGTTCACCGGCTGCATCCACTTGCACGGTGCCTCCATCAGGCGATTTTGTGTTACGGTCAATACCTGCTATTTGCAATGCAAAGGTGTTGCATACAGCAATATGTGCGCAGGTACGAATAAGGTAAATCGGTTTGGTGGTGGACACTTTGTCGAGGTCATTTTTTGTAGGCAATGCCTTGTCTTCCCACGCTACTTCATTAAAGCCCCGGGCTGTTATCCATTGCAGCTGTGGGTTTTGCTGATGGTAATCCAATAGTGATTGCAATAATGCTTCCTTGCTTTGCACGCCTCTTACATCCAGCATGAAAGTTTTTAAATTGCCTACTTTCCAGATGTGGATGTGCGAATCATTAAAACCGGGCATCAACGTTTTACCTTTGGCATCAATTACCTGCGTTGTGGGCTGGATAAGGCTTTTTAGTTCCTCGTATTTACCCACTGCTTCAATGATGTTTTCATTGATGGCAATACTGTCGCAGGTGCCGTTGATAAAGCCATCCTGAAAGGAAATGATCTGGGCGTTATGTATAAAGAGTGTCGTCAATTAATAGCAGTTGATTATTTAATACTCTTCGGTCAGTTGTTGCTGAATGAACTAATGGTACAGGGGAGTGACACAACGATGATGCTATAAAAAACAAATGTTTGTCACAAAATAATATTACCATGCAGTTGTTATAGCTTCCTCTTTTCCTGTGCCCTAACTATCGCATCTTCCAACACCTGTAAGCCTTCTGCCAGTTGTTCATCGGTAATAACAATGGGTGGTAACAGGCGAATACAATTGCTAAACAAGCCGGCCCTTATCATTATTAATCCATGCGCTACTGCGTCTCTGATGATTTCAAGTGTGGCATCTGCATCCGGTTCTTTGGTGTTCCTGTCTTTTACAAATTCAACTAACCGCATGGCGCCGATACCGCGTACATCCCCGATGAGCGGATATTTTTCTTTCCATCCTTCCAGTGTTAGACGGATGATTTCTCCCACTTCATTTACCCGTTTCAAAAAACTTTCTGATTGTAAAATTTTGATTGATTCAATTGCTGCCACACAAGCTACAGGACTGCCGCCATAAGTGCCGCCCACGCCACCTAAATGTGGTGCATCCATGATTTCGGCCCTGCCGGTTGTAGCGCTAATGGGCATTCCCGCTCCAATTGATTTTGCGGTTACAACAATGTCCGGTATCACGCCGCTGTGTTCGCAGGCAAACATTTTTCCGGTACGTCCGGCACCACACTGTATTTCATCGGCAATAAATACAATGCCGTGCTTATCGCACACCTGGCGAAGCTTGTGTAAATAGGCTGCAGGCATAGATAAAAAACCACCTTCGCCCATTACCGGTTCAATGATAATGGCTGCCAGCGAATCAGGATCTACCTGCGATATAAATGATTCATCTAATTTTTTGATACAATAATTTATATACTGCTCTTCCGTCATCCCATCAATACCCCGGTACATATTGGGTGCTGGTATGCGATAAATATCGGGCACAAAACTGCCAAAGCCTTTTTTAAACAACGCATATTTGCTGGTAAGGCTCAACGTTAGTAAAGTGCGGCCATGATAGGCACCTTCAAAACAAAGCACCGCATTTCTTTTGGTGTAATATTTTGCAACATTGATGGCATTTTCAACAGCTTCAGAACCGGAGCAGGCCAACAAAGTTTTTTTAGGAAAGTCGCCGGGCGTAACACTGTTTAGTAATTCAGCCAGGTCAAGATATGGCTCAATCGTTGTAACCAGTGTGCAGGTATGGATGTACTTATCTAATTGCTTTTTTATTGCAGCAACTACCTTTTCATTGCTGTGTCCTACATTGATCATGCCGATACCACCGGCAAAATCAAGTAATTGGTTTCCGTCAACGTCCCATACCAACGCCCCTTCTGCTCTTTCCACCACCACATCGGTTGACTTTGCCAATCCGGCCGGTAATAAATTTTTTCTTCTTTCTAAAGCAGCGAGGCCTTTCGGGCCGGGCAGACTTGTTTTTAATTGTATTGATGCCATAATATTATTTTATATTTTTTGAAAAATGGTGCGCCACCATCGTGAAGTTTTTATTTAAATATAGCCGGTGTGCATTGGTACGCAGGTAGCCTGAATCCAGTGTCACTATTTTGTATCCTTTCTCTTTTGCGATAGCTGCAACATAATCCAGCAACTTTCCTCCATATCCTTTACCCCTTGCCGTTGGCAGCGTAGAAAGGTCATCGATATAAATATGTTTACCATTGTAGAGGTATTGCAGATAACGAAAACCAATCGCCGCAACGGCTTTTCCATCTTCTTCCATAAAAGCAAGCTGATAACCTTCTGTCATCATTTCTTTTATTTTTGGTACAAATTCGTTTTGCGACAAATGCGGCCTTAATGCATACAGTACGTCCCAACAATTAAGTATGTCCTTCTCTGATACGCAAAGCTGAATTTCCATGTTATATTTTTTTATCAATATCAATTTTTATCAATACGCCATAATTGCCACAGGCAGGGTCGGTCAGGTAATCCGGAACCAGGCTTACCGGTTCAAATCCAATTTTCATTTGTGCGCTGATGGTGGGATCTTTTCTGGTGCCCTGCTTCAGCTCTTCAAAATATTGTTCTGCAGAAATGCTGTCTGCCGCTGCGCCAAATCCGTTCATCATGCCAACAGTGTACTGCCCTTTAAGACCAAGTGCTCTTGCCACCTGGTGTCTGGCCCGATATAAATGTCTTGCCAATCCCCGGCCCCTGTAATCGGGATGTACACCCATATCCAACCCGTACAACCAGTCTCCTTCGGGGTTATGGTTGGTAAACCAGCCACCAGCACTAATTTCCTTGAAGGTATGGTGCTCGGTAGAAAAATTGGCTCGCATACAGGATGTCATTCCGATAACCTCATCATGGTTTGTAATCACAAACTGTCCTTCCCGAAAAATGGTTAAATGTTTCAGAAATTGTTCAGCTTTTATCCATTCTTCCGCGGCAAGTGTTGGAAACACAATCTGCTGTAAAGCTCCCAACTGTTCGGCATGCTGTGGCAGCATTTGTTGTACTGCCATACCTGGTAATAACTGTTGGTAATATGGTGAAGTAGTAGTTGTCATTTTATGCGATTGTATAGCCCAGTATAATATAAATGATACAGGAAATAACAAAGGCGATGCCGGCATAAGGCAGTTGCGACAAGCCATGATCGAGGTTATTACACTCCGTACTTTGTGAAGTAAGCACATTACAATCCGAATACAAACAGGCATTGCTGCCGGCTGCTCCGGCGCTTACTACGGCACCAATATTAAGTAATACATTACTATCGAAATGCTGTGCCAGTGGTACTATTAGCGGAATGGCCACGGCATACAGGCCCCAGGAAGCGCTGGTAGTAACAGAGATGATAGACATAGATAAGAAAATGATGAAGGGAAGCAGTTGTTTATTAAGATAAGGCGCGGCAGATTTCAATACATACTGGGTAAGATGCATTTGATCATTTACATCTTTCAGCATATAACTCATCAGCAAAATGGCCAGTGCAAAAATCATGCTGTTGAAACCGGAAAAAATGGTTTCAGTCAATTGCCTGAAATTGCCCAGCTTCATAAATAGATAATAAAAAAAAGTAAAGCCTACCGACACAATTACACCTTTCAATGCGTCAATATCAAAAAAGATGGTGGCCGCCAGCAACACAACGATGGGCAAAATAAAATAAATTACTTTGGGTTCTTTTGTGGCGTCCATCGGTGTAATGTCGAGGGTGGCTGTACTTGAAAATGCACCCCCGGCAACCTGCCCCGTTGTTTCTGTTCTTATTTTTGCTTTCTTTATTTTACCAAACCAGGGTAATATGCCATAAATAAAAAATGGTATCAGCAGAACAGAAACAAAGCCATACACAACAAACGGAATCATGTGCCAATAGGTTATCAACCCCTTTCCTTCGGGCGCAACTTTGGAACTTTCTAAAATTTTTCCTACAAAAATGGTCCAGGTAGAAATGGGCACGATAACGCAAAATGGTGCGGCCGTTGTATTAACGATATACGCCAGCTTTTCTCTGGGAACCCGGTGTGCATCGGTAATCTTTTTCATGCTCAATCCTACCGTCAATGCACTTAGATAATCATCTAAAAATATGGCTAATCCCAGCAACCAAGTGGCGATTAGTGCATTCTTTTTTGTTTTGATCCGGTTGAGTGCCAGGTCACCAAACCTTGTGGTACCGCCACTTCGAACCATCAGGCCAATTAAGGATCCGTATAAACCACATACCAGTATCACCCATACAGAATCTTTATCGCCCAATATTTTTATCAGCGAATCTACAAAGCCATTAAAAAAATTAGTGTGGGTAAAATAAGCGATCATGATAAAGCCCACCATGCAACCAATCAGCAAAGGCTCAAAAGAACTCCTGAGCAGCACCGCCAGTACAATCACCACCAGGGGAGGTATCAAAGCCAATGCACCGTATTCTATCATAGTTTAGTTGTAAGTAGTAAGTAATAAGTTGTAAGTAAAAAGCATTAGGTGTTAAGTAGCAGAAACTGTTTTTCAATTATTAATTATTAATTATTAATTATTAATTCAGCATTCTCTTCGTCTTTGAAAACCTCAAATCCCTCCCATACTCACCAGCTTCAGTTGCAAGTATTCGTACAAACCTTCGCTGCCGCTTTCATGTCCCTGCCCGCTTTGTTTCCAGCCACCGAAGGGTAATTCAGTTCCATGCGGTGTCCATTCATTAATGCCTACCATGCCAAACTCCAGTTGTTCTGCGGTATTAAATGCTGTCTTAATGTTGTTGGTAAAAACATAAGAAGCCAAACCATAAGGTGTATCATTAGCCATGGCGATTACTTGATCCATGTCACTGAAAGAAAAAAGTGGCAACACCGGTCCAAATATTTCATTGTGCGCCAGCACTGAAGCTGGGCTGCAATCAGCCACCACAGCCGGTTGTATAAAATAGCCCTTATCCAAATGCGCAGGTATGTTGCCGCCAGTTAAAATAGTGGCATTTTCTTCTGTTGCTTTTTTAAGTAACACATTTACACTCTCCCGTTGCCGCGATGTTATCAATGGCCCCAGTTGTACACCTTCTTCAAAACCATTGCCCACTTTTAATTGTGCTACATGGCTGCTGACTGCCTCTGCAAATTCGTTGTAGATTTTTTCCTGTACATAAAAGCGTTGCGGTGCAATGCATACCTGTCCGTTGTTTCTGAACCTTGCCAGTGATGCAGCTTTGGCAACAGCCTGCACATCCACATCGTTGTAAATAATCACCGGCGCATTGCCGCCCAGTTCCAGGCTAAGTTTTGTACTGGTTTTGGAAGCACCATCCATTAAAATTTTACCCACCCTCGTGCTGCCGGTAAAGCTTATTTTTTTTAATTGCGGATGTTGCAACATGGCATCGCCAATCAAGGCCGCATCACCCGTTAATACGTTCAGCACACCTGCCGGTAAACCCGATGCTTTCAGCGCTTTGGCTAAATGCAATCCTGCCAGGGGTGTAAATTCAGAAGGTTTGGCCACCACCGTACAACCCGCTGCCAGTGCGGATGACCACGCCCTTGCGGGGTTATAAGCCGGAAAATTCCAGGCGGTTATCACACCAATAACACCCATCGGCTGCCATTGTGTAAAGCTTCTTTTATCAATGCGGTTGGTCGGTATCGTTTTGCCATAAGCTCTTTTGCCTTCTTCTGCATACCATTCAAAGAGGTTGGCCGCTACCATAAATTCACCCTTGGCTTCGGTTATTGGCTTGCCACTTTCATTCACCATATCAGTGGCAAATTCCTGTACATTGTCTCTGATGAACTGGGCAGCTTTTTTTAATATTTCAGCCCTGAAATAAGGAGTGGTTTTACTCCATGTTTTAAAAGCCTGGCTGGCTGCATCAATTGCTGCATTGCAATCATCGCCATTGCCAAACGAAATATCACCCATCACTTCCTCGGTGGCCGGGTTAATCAATTGAATGGTATCATTGCCAATGGAATTGATCCATTCTCCATTTATAAATTGCTTTACTTCCATCATTTTAATTTTTATTGGCCCGGCTTATATTTATCTATTAAGCTTCATTGGCGTCGCACTCTTGTACTATATCTCTTTATTGAACATATCCTGAAGAGTCTGCTTTTTTCAATTACATTTTAACGTCCCTGCCTTAAACCGGGGACGTACCTACGGCACGTAAATACAATGATTGTTATTTTCTACAAAGGGGCAACTCCTACGGAGTTTAACCAGTTTCAACTTTTAACCTGAATAAAAGAACTCCTCAAGCCGTAAATAAATATTGGTCATTTCTATTCTGTATTTTCGGCTCCATGGGAGCCTCCGCTTTGTAAAACTCATCCACATATAATTTTGCTCCATCGGAGCGGCCCCTTAAAATTGTATGCTACAAATCCGGGGGCGTACCTACAGCAGGCAAATGCAATGATTATTATTTTATACAAAGGGGTAACTCCTACGGAGTAGAGCCTGTTCCAACTTTTAACATGAATAAAAAAATAAAAGAACTCCTTAACCCGTTGATAAATAATGGTCATTCCTATTTGTATTTTCGGCTCCATGGGAGCCTCCTCTTTGTAAAACTCATCCACATATAATTTCGCTCTATCGTAGCTGCCCCTTAAAATTGAATGCTACAAATTTGGGGGTGTACCTACGGCACGCAAATACAATGTTTGTTGTTTTCTACAAAGCGGCAACTCCTACGGAGTTTAACCAGTTACAACTTTCAACCTGAATATAAAACTTTGTAAACAATCATCTTTTACCGCACTGCATTTTAACTAACCCAAAATTTCTTTCAATCCGTATTCAATTATGTCAAGCCCTTTGTTTAACAAAGCTTCATCAATCACCAGCGGACTAAGAATGCGAACCACATTGCCATTGATACCGGCATTGATCAAAATCAATCCATTTGCGGCACAATAGGCAATTAATTTTTTACAAGTATCTCCATCCGGCTGAAAAGGATCACCGTTTTTTACCAGTTCAAAAGCCATCATAGCACCCAGTCCACGTACATCGCCAATAGCAGGAAACTTATTTTTCATTTCATTAAACCGGGCTCTTACAATATTGCCCACTTTTTCTCCGAGTGCGTTGATATCAATGGCTTCCATGTATTCAATAGTTGCCAATGCTGCTGCACAGCAAACAGGGTTGCCGGGGTAAGTACCGCCAATGGTGGAAGGCTTGCAGCTATCCATAATATCCGCCCTTCCAATTACACAACCTATCGGCATGCCGCTGCCCATTGATTTTGCCCAGGTAGAAATATCAGGTATTACATCAAAGTGTTCGTAAGCCGCCCATTTACCAGTACGGCCAAAACCACTTTGTACTTCATCCAATATTAATAAGATGCCATTGTCATCACATATTTTTCTCAGCCCTTTTAAATATTTTTCCGGCACAACATTAAAGCCGCCCTCGCCCTGAACGGGTTCTATAATAATGGCGGCAACCTGTTGCAGCGGCACCTGCATTTGAAAGAAAATTTCCAGCTCCCGCAGATGCATATACGAAAATTCATCCAGGTGCAAACCGTTGCCATCCCGGTAATAATCGGGGTAGCGCATGCGGTATACTTCCGGTGCAAAAGGGCCGCAACCAACTTTATAACCCGTCTTGCTGGTAAGTGTCATAGCCATCATAGTACGGCCATGAAACGCTCCTTCATAACAAATGATGGCGGGCCTTCCGGTGGCTTGCCGTGCAATTTTTATGGCGTTCTCCACGCTTTCTGCACCGGAGTTGGTGAGCATTACTTTGGTGGCATCGCCATGTGGAAACAACGTTGCCAGCTTTTCTGCCAGCCTCGTATACATCTCGTAAGAGGCTACATTAAAACTACAGTGAATTAATCTGGCGGCCTGGTCTGCAATGGCTTTTACAACCGTCGGCGGACAATGGCCCGCATTCACCACACCAATGCCTCCGGCAAAATCTATCAGTTCATTTCCATCAGCATCCGTGATGATACTGCCACTTGCGCTTGCTGCTGTAGACGGATTAAAAATCCCAATAGCGTTGGGTACAAACTGCTTTCTGTCTGCTAATATTTTTGCTGAGTTGCTCATATTTTTTATCGAAGCTGTTTTTTTTGCAGCAATCAATGTATCATCAATTGCTACTTTTTTCGTTTACGTACTCTGTTTGTTATTATGTGGATTTTTCATTTTTAAAATGTTGGCTACAATTTGTATTGCAGCATTTTTTCCGCTGATGGCCGCACCATTCATATAGCCCTGAAATGCAAGACTGGTATGCTCCCCTGCGAAATGAATATTCCCAACAGGTACTGCTTCCCAGCCAGCCAATGTACTCCATTGCCCGGTTGTAAAACAACTATAACCTGCTTTGGCAACGGGCGATTTTTGCCAGCAGAATTTTATATTTTTTCCGGTGTAATTGCCGTACGAACCAGGGTAAATATTATCCAGGGCTTTTACATAATTATTGCTCAATTTTTCCTGTTGCTGTGTCGACATTTCATCGCCAAAATCCCCTCCGCCAAAAACGGTAAAACTTCCTTCTTTATCCAACTGCATCTGACTGCTGTCCCATCCACAACCAAATGCTTCATCAGTAAAGGTATACCCTTGTTTACCGGCAGTTCGCCAGGGCTTGTCTTTAAAGCCCATGATGAATTTGCAACTGTTGCCATAACCCAATTCATCAATGCAGCGCCTTTTCTGTACCGGCATGGCAGCATTGAATTCGATTTTTCTTAGTATCGAAAAAGGTAAGGTCATGATAACATGATCGGGTTGCACCATCACTTTTTTACCCTTGTTATCAAACACCAGTTGTATGCCATTTTTATTTTGAGTAACGGATTGCAACTTGTGTTGCAGCCGGGTATTTTTCTGCACTTTTCCGGTCAATGCATCTGTAAGGTGCTGACTGCCGCCTTTAATTTTAAATACCTCATGTTCGTCTCCAAATAGCTCGTATTTTTTATCAGCCACTTTGGGCGCATCAAACATAATTAGGAAGTTGATAGCAGATTGCTGCGATGCTTCCATGCCATACTCCCTCGTAAGTACCGTGTAAATAAATTCGTACAACCAGCCATCAATACCCAGTTGTTTCAAATATCCTGCAATGGATTGCTGATCCAGCTTCTCAAACGCTGCTGCGGTAGTATAATTAATTGTTTCAGGCAAAGAGCGTATATCGTTTTCAATCTGTGTTGCAAAAGGTTTTAATGCTTCACCCAGTATTTCTTCTGTATAATTTTTGCCACCAAAATAAATCGTTTTGTTGGTTAACTGTTCCGTACGTAAATCATAAAAATCAAGCTGCAATTCCTTAACCAGTTCAATAATTTCCTCGTGGTTGGTATCAACAAACTCGCCGCCAATATCTGTGGTAATATTATCGCCAAAATAATTTTTCATGGTGTACATTCTCCCTCCGGTGCGCTTGCCTGCCTCATACAAGGTTGATTGAAGCCCCATTTTTTGTAACTGATATGCAGCATTTAATCCTGCTATGCCAGCGCCAATAATGGCAATTTTTTTATTGCTGGTAAAATCAGTTGCCTGTAAAAAAGAAGGTAGCATCATCATCCCAGCACCGATCATTCCGGCGTCCTGTAGAAATCTTCTTCTGCTATTTTGCATTCTTCTAGTAACAGGAACCGTTGTTTCAATATCGGCTACGGCTTTTCTAAAAGCGTGTTTTAAAAAAACAGTAATGGCAAAATGTGGCATACAATATTTTTAAAAACCAGGGTTTTGTTTTACCTGTTGGTTCGTTGCAATCAGTTCTCTTAACGGAATAGGGAACACCGCATTTTCGTTTGGTACGCCTAGTACGTCTTTTATTTTCTGATATCGTGCCAGGTCAAAAAAGCGATGGCCTTCAAAATTTAATTCACTTAATCTTTCATCTAAAACAGCCTCTAAAAAACCGGCTTCACTGGCTGGAGCTAATGCGTCCATACCCCTGTTTTGCCTCACTGCATTCAGGAATGTTAACCCGCCGCCAGCAAGCTTTTTAGCTTCGGCGGCTATCAGGTAAACTTCCGCCATCCGCAGCATATAGGCAGAATTATCTTTTGTTACCTCGCCCCGGTATTTTAATGTTCTGCCATCGGGTAAAATAGCTGCATCGTTGTTGATAAAATCAACCAGCCCACTGCGTTTATCTGTTGGTCTTGATTGAAAAAACATATCCAGTTTTTGATTTGCTAAAAAGAAAACTTCTGTACGCAAAGCGTCGGGCCTTACATAAGTTGTGCCATTAAAAAAGCTTTGGTTCTGTGCATCAAAGCTTAATTCAAAAATAGATTCTGCGCTCAGCCTGTTAGAATAAATGGTAGGAAAACTTGCGGCATCCATCAAACTGAAAGTTCCTTCATTGATCACTTCTGTAGCCATCGCAGCAGCATTGGCCATATCTTTTTTATACAGGTAAACCCTTGCCAGCAGTGCTTTTATAAACACGGCATTGGCATATTTAGCATTTATAAAATCAGCGGGTACAATACTGTTTGCATCGGTAAGATCTTTTAAGATGGCTGCATACGTATCTGCCACTGTACTTCTGGGTACAATGTCGGTAGCCTGTTGCACTTTGGTGATAACCGGGATGCCATTGACTGATGTAAGATCCCAGTGGTAACCAAACATTCTTAACAGATCAAAATGAGCCAGTGCCCGGATGGCAAGTGCCTGTGCCTTGATCGTTTTCTTCTCGGCATCCACTAAATTAGGATCGCTGATAATATCCACTGATTGCAATATAGCGTTGGCAGTTGCAATGGTATTGTACATCGCCACATACATTCTTTCCACATATAAGTTGGAAGACGTAACCGCATGCTTGCCAATTTCATTCAATGCCGGAATATCATAGCCGCCCTGTGTAAGTGCGTCACTGTTAAGGTCGGCCATCAAAGGATAATAGGCTCCGTAGTATTCTCTTTTTTGCATGGTGCTGTACATGCCCGTTACTGCACTTCGCAAGCCATCTGCGTTTTTAAAAACATCCGCTGTAGGCACGTCGCTTGGGGAACTCACATCCAGTTTCTGACAAGAGGATAGTACAAGCAAAGCAATAGAAAAAAAGAAAACATTCTTTATAAAAAGTTTCATGATCAGCATTTTTAAAATTTAAAAACTAAGGTTAACACCCAATGTAAAAGTGCGGGCCGGTGGATAGGCAGCATAGTCTACACCCGCCGTCCTGTCCTGGTTTCCGCCGTTGGAGCTTACTTCCGGATCGAACCCTTTGTATTTGGTAAACACATATAAATTCTGCACCTGCGCATACACCTGCAGATTATTAAACACTTTCATCTTTTTATTAAAGGTATAGGTAAGGTTTACTGTGCGTATTCTGAAAAATGAACCGTTCTCTACAAACATGCTGCTGTTTTCAATATAGTTTTTATTGATGAAAGAATACCTTGGAACATCAGTAACATCCCCGGGCTTTTGCCATCGTTTAAGGGAATTTACAGAATTATTAGCATACACTTGTGTTAGTCCGCCGTTGTTGCTGTAACCAAGATTTTCCCATACCGGCCGGATAAGGTTGTATACTTTATTACCTATGCTAAATTGTGTGGCCACCATCAACTCCAGATTTTTAAATTTAAGACTGTTATTTAATCCCCCATAAAAATCGGGCCTTGCATGGCCAAGCACCTGTGCATCGTTGGCATCTATCACGCCGTCTTTGTTCAGGTCTTCATACATTGGGTCGCCTGTTTGAGGATTTACTCCATTGTATTTGATTCCCCAAAAACTTCCAACGGGGTGACCAACCTGTAAAATATGTGTAGGGCTTAAATCATTAAAAGCACTTAGTTGCTGGTTATCCACCGGTGTTTTTAAAAGGGTATTTTTTTGATAAGTAATATTGAAATTGGTGGTCCATCTAAAACTGCCGCTGTTGATATTTCTTGAAGTAACATTAAACTCCCATCCTTTATCCTGTACAGACCCACCATTGGTAAGTAAGGTTGCAAAACCTGTTGTACCCGCAATAGGTACATAGTTCAAAAGGTCTGTACGGGTGTTTACAAAATAATCTGCCGAACCACTGATAAGACCTCCGAGAAATTCATAATCAATACCCACATTGGCACCTTTGTTTTTTTGCCAGGTGAGGTTAGGATCTACAATAAGCTTGGGTTTCAGACCCCCTTGTCCGTTATATACGGCAGGCTGCCACAATGGTTTGTTTTGATAATCGCCAATTTCCTGGTCGCCGGTAAAACCATAGCTGGCCCTTAATTTTAAGGCAGTTAGCACTTTGCTATCAGGCATAAAATTTTCCTTGTTCAAATTCCATCCTGCACTTACACTAGGAAAATAACCATACTGCTTGCCCTGTGGAAAACGGGAAGAACCATCGGTACGCAATACAGCATTCAGCAGATATTTGCCATCATAGTCATAAGTCAATCTGGCCAGATAAGAATGCAATCGGTTGTTACCCCCGGGGGCAACAGGTATGCGGGTGATGATGGCCGCAACAGAAACATCCGATAAACTGCTTCCTAGCGGAAAGCCCTGCCCGGCGGTAGCATTCCTGTCGGAAGTAGTGCCTTGTTGAGTAAAGCCCGCCAACGCACCAATGGAATGTTTGCCAATTGATTTTTGATAATTAAAAATATTTTCATTTAACCAGGTGGTGCTGGTAAAATTAGCCTTGGTTGCACGGCCACCAATGGGTGCACCATCAGTAGTAATGGGAGATAAAAAAAGCTTGTCTGTCAAAGCAGCATAATCTGTACTCCAGGAAGTTCGGAATTTTAAATTTTTATTGATTTTGTATTCACCAAAAGCAGTTCCTGTAAAACGATAGCCATCAGTAAATCCTTTTATTTCATGGGCAGATTTTACGGGGTTATCCGATAACCAGCTTGCCTGGTAATCTTCAAATTTAGCATAGTTGCCCTTGGCATCATATACCTGCATCAATGGAGAAGCGCCGATGGCGTTTGTTACAATGCCACTATAGGTATCATCGTTAAAGCTCCGGTGGTTAAGGCTTTTGCTCATGCTAAGATTAACACCCACGGTAAAATTATCATTAACCATATGGTCGATATTAACCCGTGCATTCATTCTTTTAAAATAATTTTCTATCACAATACCTTGCTGATCGAAGTAGCCTGCGCCAATGTAGAATTTAGTTTTTTCATTGCCACCTTTCAGGTTCAATTCGTAATTATTGATGGGGGCGGTTCTAAAAATCTGGTCAAGCCAAACAGTATTGGTGCTGCCTGCAGAATAAGCTAATGGATTGGTTAATACCGTCGGATCAAAACCTGGCCCAAAGGCGGTGTTATCAGCATTGTATATTTTCAGGTCATTGGCTCTGGCTTCCTGCACCATATCCACAAACTGAGTGGAGTTCATAAATTTTATTTTCTTCGCCACTTGTTGAATACCCGTATACATGTTAAAACCGGTTTGTGTTTTACCAGCCTTCCCTTTTTTTGTGGTTACCAACACCACACCATTGCTGGCCCTGGCACCATAGATAGCGGCTGAAGAAGGATCTTTTAAAATTTCGATTGATTCAATATCATCGGGGTTGATGTCAGAAATAGAACTGATGTTTTGTCCTTGTCCAACTTCTTCTCCGGTTGTATTAAAAGAAGTAGATAAAGAGGAATTGCTTTCGCTCAACATTGGTATGCCATCTACTACATACAATGGATTTTGGGCCCCACGGATACTTACCAACAAACCTGCACCCGGCGTACCGGACGGCGATGTAACATTAATACCGGAAAGCTTTCCTTGTATGCTATTGGCGAGGTTGGAGAGCGGCTGGTTTTTAAAATCCTTATTGCCAATGGACGCTACCGCACCCGTAAGATTTGATTTTTTTTGTGTGCCATAACCAACCATCACCACTTCTGCCAACTGACTGGTAGATTCCTGCAGTTGTACTACAATGCTGCTGCCTTCTTTCACATCTACCGTTTTATTTTTATAACCTACAATCGTAACTTCAATGCTACTGACGGCGGCGGGTGGTTGCAGATTAAAACTGCCGTCTGCAAGGGTGGTAGTGCCAATACTTTTATCGCTACCTTTAATGCTAACCGATGCACCCTGCACGGGGTTTCCCTGCTGGTCTTTTACCACCCCTTTTATCGAATGGTTCTGCGCTAAAGAAACAAGCGGCAATGCTACAAAAAGTAAAATTGCGACTGCGCCACGAAGGAAGCGGGATGAGATCATGAGAATTATTTTACAGTTGATTTTTTATAATTTCAAAAGTAATCAAAGCCCATGTTCCAAAATTAGAGTCAAAAAAATACTTGTAATTTTTTAAATGATTGGTTATCAATATTAAAATTAAGTCAAAACTTAGTAGATTTGAAAGTCAAAACAAATTGGTCATTTTGGACCGTATACATTTTAATACACTTGAGATGCTGTTGAGCAAAAAAATTATAAAGGCAGTAGAGTTTCATACTGAAATTATTAAGTTGTTTTATCCTGAAAAAGGAATGGAAAATAAAGACGCTTTTACCCGAACGCATTTTAACAACATGGCGATAGTAATCAATAAAACGATTACCCGGTCGGTGATTGCCAAGCCTGAGCTGGTGGCACATTATTTTGTGATCGGTAAACTAAAACTGGATAAAGAAATTCTTAATCTGCGTTGTGGTTCGGCCGCAGGCTTTATTGAGTATTTAAGCAAGCGCAGCGAATACCAGGTGTACAACTGGGTGAGTGGAAAAACACTGCAAAGCTATTGGAATAACGGCAGCGCCAAACTGGTAAAAGTAAATACGTTGCTGGTTTTTTTGCAGATACCCTTAAATGAATGGGACGATTGGATGCTTGAGCGACCAAGGTTGCAGGCAAGAGATGAAGCCTCTGCAATTTTTCCTTTTAAAAGCCCGGAATTGAATCATGCTTCTTTTGAAATGATTAAAAAATATTACACGGGCAATTATTATTTGTACTACCAAAAAACCGATGGCAGCAACCATATCATTAAAACACCCTTTTTATTAAAAGAACATCCGAGCGGTAAAATACTGGTGCACTCTGTGTCTGAAGGACACCGGTATAGTGGTAAGGTGATGGGGCTGAGAGATGGTTGTCTGTACATCAATTGCCAGAACCTTGATTTTGAAGAAATGGAGCAATATGTATTCAATATCGGGCTGGAAACAAACCCCGAAGTTTTATTTGGGGTATCAACCACCGTTAGTGTAAAAGAAAGACTGGGAGTGGCCTTGAAAAATATCCTGGTGAAACAAAAAAATAATATAGAAGGATTTGAAAATGAAAAAGAAATTGAAATTCCTTTCAGCAAAAAGTATAAACAGGTTTCAGAAGAATCCGTGATTGTAAATTATTTAAAAAACAGTCCTAATAATATTATTAAAACGATGAGTTGTTGTAATCTTTTTGAGTTGACTGGTGGATAAAACCCGAAGGGTTAAATGTGAATAGCCCCGGTTGAAAACCGGGGTAAGCATAAGAATAATCCAACCCACAACCTTGAAAGGGTTGAATAAGAATACCCTCACAATAAATATATCTCATCAAATTCAATTCCGTTTTCTTTCAACAACCGTTTGTATTCATCAATAAATGTTTCTGTTTTGTGGTTTTCTTTTTAATTTTTGACATAATTAATGATCATATCTTTTTCCTTGTTAGAATAGGTAAACGACCATACCCCTGCCCGACTTTGTCATTCAGGCGGGCATCTTGCCATCCTGTGAAAGATGGAAATTTACCACTCTCTTTCATCCACAAATTGCTTGCTATTTTGATGTTCTTTACATAATCGCTCAGGTAAATGGAGGGATGTAAATCTGAGAAAATATGGATATGGTCAGGCATGCTGTAGATCCGGTATAATTTGCATTTATGATTGTTGATGATACCCCAAATGTATTTGTACAATTTATTTTCACAGGCTTCTGCTATGGAGACCTCCAGGTTTTTTGGGCTACAAATAACCTGATAATAAATTTGTTTGAAGATGCTCATGGTAGTCTGTTTATTTGTGCATGTTGAATTACATTATTTGTATTCGTTTAGTTTTCGGTATAGTTCAACCCCATTGGGATTGATACCATATTTGCC
>JAYUBR010000445.1:0-1779 GCA_043740775.1 Ferruginibacter sp.
GCTGCTATCTTTCCATTCTTTATCAGCACATCTGTATTGGATAAAATGCCATCTTTTTCATTCGTCCAGATGGTGGCATTTTTTATTAAAATGTTTTGCCATTTGGGTGTTTCAGTAAACCCATATCCGTTGAAAGGGTAGGTAATGGTACCGCTTACTATTACAAGTGAATCTGCTTTTTTCTTCTTTACACTATCCACCGGCACAACCTGGGGTGCAGTTTTGGTAGCTGTCCAGTTTAAGAAGTTTCCGCCAATGGTTTGCCCTGTTCCGCTCCAACTGTCATCACCAATTATACCATTCAATCTTGCATCATGGGCGCTGTCTTTTTTATAATCAATTACCATCAGCACCAGTTTATCTTTAATGGTAAGATCCACCTTGGTGGTATCTTTTCCGATAATTTCTGCAGATGGTTTTGAGGCTTCTCCTTTTATAGATAATGTGTGCGGCTCATTGTTGATCATCAAAGTATAATTGCCACGGATATCTTTCCATCCATCTGCTTTCAATGTATATTTGTTGCCTTGTATCCAGTTTTGATATACCACTGCTTTATCGCTAAAAACTGGTGCCGATGCAATTAAAAAGTTAGCCAGTTTACCCGCTTCAAGGCTTCCCACTTTATCGTACATACCCAATAAAGTAGCCGGTGTTTCAGTCAATGCTTTCAATGCCTTTGGTTCGCTAAGGCCCTGCTGTATTGCCTTACGCAGGTTACTTAAAAAAGTATTGATTTCTTTTAACCCATTTGCAGTTAAAGCAAAATTAATATTGGCCTTTTCAAATGCAGCAGGATTGGTGGGTGCCATTTCCCAATGCTTCATATCTGCCAGCGATACAAATCTTGCATCGGCAGGATCTTCTACATCCATCGCCTGCGGAAAATTTAATGGTATAATAAAAGAAGCATTCGTGGCTTTTACTTCATTGATGCGCTGGTATTCGTTACCGCCCGCTTTGATGACATATTGCACACCAAATTCATCCCCAACTTTATCCGCACGCAGATCGTTCCATTTATCATTGCCTTCAAAAATCTGTGGCAAAGCTTGGTTATCTAAAAATGCCTGCAGGGATAAGTTGGTACCCTCAGTAGCAGGCTTTGTTTTGTACCATTGAGCATCCAAAAAATTCTGTCTTAATAAAGCAATGCAGCCCATCAGGGAAGTAGGATAATCCTGTGTTGAACTTCCTTTATTGAAAGAATAACTGGCAGCAGCTTTTTCTTTCAGCATCACCATATTTTCTTTTTCTGTTGCCAGCGTTACCACTGCACCGGTACCTCTTGATATGCCATCCATCTGGTGCGTGAGCACAGTACCAAAACCGATGGCCCGCAGTTCTTTGGCTTTGGCATCATTTACCGAAAATGTTTTGGCCACATCTGTTTCGGAACGAATGGCCTGGTTCCATCCATAAGCGCCCTTTGTATTGGACAGCATTTGTGAAGCGCCACGAAAACCGCTGCCAGCGCTCCTTTGCACAGTTTCAGTACCGTAATCTGAATACATATCAATAAACGAAGGGTAAATGTATTTGCCTTTACAATCCACTACTACTGCATCTTTCGGCACGGTTACCTTAGCATCAACGGCTTCAATTTTTCCTTTACGAATAACCAGCACTGCATTTTGCAGCGTTGTTTGCGCATTGGTAACAATGGTGGCATTGATGAAAGCATAACAGCCTTCTTTGGGGTTGGCTACATCATTTACTGGAAATGTTGATTGGGCTTTTACCTGCCAGGCCTGCAGCATAAGCAAAGAAAGTACAAAA
>JAYUBR010000446.1:0-6064 GCA_043740775.1 Ferruginibacter sp.
AAAATATACAAAAGTGTATGCTCCTTTTGATGGGGTTATCGGTATCTCTGCGGTTAAAGCCGGTGCTGCTGTAACTGCCGGTCAAACGCTGCTCAACTCCGTATCATCTGATAAAGAACTGGCTGTTGATTTTAATGTAGATCAAAAAGAAATATACCGTTTTGCAAAGCTGGTAAGTGAGAAACAACAAACGGTGGATTCTACTTTTACACTGGCTTTTGGAACAGATGTTTATCCTTATCCCGGTAAAATTGCTTTGCTCGACCGGGCTGCTAATGCGCAGACAGGCACCATTAAAGCAAGGGTAATTTTCCCCAATAATAAAAATTTACTGATAGCCGGTATAAATGGAACGATAAGAGTGAAAAACAATGCATCTACCCAGGCTTTACTAATTCCTTATAAAGCAGTAACCGAGCAACTGGGAGAATTTTTTGTGTATGTTCCTAACGATAGCAATAAAGTATCGCAACGCAAAATAACTGTGGGCAAACAGATAGGAACGAATGTAATTGTAAAGGATGGATTAAAGGATGGAGAACATGTTGTGGTAGAAGGCGTACAGAATTTGCGGGAAGGCTCCGCTATCATTACAGCACCGGCACAACCGGCTGCAACTGAATCAAAAAAATAATGTGTAAACATCTGGATGTACAACAGGTTTAGCATGTTGCTGAAATGAAATCTAACGGCCCCCATAGAATTAAATATATTACCGTAGTAAGGGTTAAATAATAATATAATGATAGCAGAAACTTTTATAAGAAGACCGGTAACAGCCATTGTGATATCCGTTGTAATTGTGCTGGTAGGTATTATCGCAATGACAACTTTACCGGTTGCGCAATACCCGGATATTACCCCGCCAACAGTTTCCATATCTGGTAATTTTATTGGAGCGGATGCACAAACAGTAGAGCAGACTACAACCACCGCTATTGAAACACAAGTGAACGGTACGCCGGGCATGACCTATATTTCAAGCAGCAGCAGTAGCAGCGGAGCCAGTGGTATTAATGTAAATTTTGAATTGGGTACCGATGTAAATATCGCAGCATTGGATGTGCAAAACCGCGTTAGCGTTGCCCAGCCAACATTGCCCGAGGCCGTAAAGCGTTTGGGCCTTACCGTTCGCAAACGGGTTCCAAGTATAATGATGGCACTGGCGCTTTATTCACCCAGTGGTACACATGATGCAACGTTTATAGGCAACTATGCAAACATATATTTAAAGGATGCTTTACAGAGAGTGCCGGGGGTAGGAGATATTGTTTCCCGTGCCGATGACTTTGGTATGCGCATCTGGCTTAGTCCTGAAAAACTGGCCAACCTGGGTATGACAACATCTGATATTCTTGCCGCTTTAACAGAACAAAATTTACAGGTAGCTGCAGGTACAATTGGCGGAAACCCTCAGCCTGCTGTACAAAGTTTTGAATACAGTGTATTAACCAACAGCCGTATCAATACCAAAGATCAGTTTGAAAATATTATTGTTCGCACTGTTCCCACAACCGGTACAGTAGTTTATTTAAAGGATGTTGCCAGGGTAGAACTTGGCAAATTTGATTATGGCAGCAATGCTTATGTTGATGGAAAACCTGCTGCATTCGTACTGATATACCAGGCTCCAGGTGCCAATGCGTTGCAAACTTTTGAAGGAATCAATAAGGCATTGACAGAATTAAAAAAAACATTTCCTAAAGACATTGACTACAGTGTGCCGCTTGAAACAGTTTCTGTTGTTAAGGTATCAATCAACGAAGTACTGCAAACACTCGTGGAAGCATTGTTGCTGGTAACATTGGTGGTATTTCTCTTTCTGCAAAACTGGCGGGCAACTTTAATTCCGGTGCTGGCAATTCCGGTTTCGTTGATCGGCACATTTATTTTCTTTATCCCTTTTGGGTTTACTATTAATACCTTAACGCTATTCGCCTTTGTATTGGCCATAGGAATTGTGGTGGATGATGCCATTGTTGTGGTTGAAGCAGTGCAGCATTATATGGATCATGAAAAAATATCTGCTAAAGAAGCAACCAGGAAGGCAATGAACGATATATCGGGCCCTGTTATAGCAATTGCCCTGATATTGGCTGCAGTATTTGTTCCGGTAGGGTTCATCCCAGGTATTGTTGGGCGTTTGTATCAGCAGTTTGCAATTACAATTGCGGTATCTGTTGTTATCTCTGCTTTTGTTGCTTTGTCGCTAACGCCGGCATTGTGCTCTATTATGCTAAGGGCATCTAAAGATGAGACTGCTAAAAAGAACTGGGTAGAAAAATTCTTTGCGTGGTTTAACAGGGGATTTGGTAAAATAACAACCTCCTATACTGCAAGCGTTGCTAAATGGATAAGGGCAACCCCGCTGGTTTTAATAATGCTGGTATGTTTATTTGTGGGGCTTTTCTTTTTATTTAAAAGTAAGCCAACCGGGTTTATACCCACAGAGGATGAAGGCAGGTTGTTTGTTACTTACGAAATGCCCGAGGCTACATCTACAAACAGAAGCAAGGCCATGTTGCTAACAATCATGAATAGGGTTTCAGCTATACCTGGAGTAAGAACAGTAGGTGGTTTGGCAGGTTTAAATATCATCAGTTTTTCTTTTAAAGCCAATGTGGGAACTATGTTTGTAAATCTTAAACCATGGGATGATAGAAAAAGCAAAGAATTGCAATTGCAAGGTATTATAGATGCTATTCAGCAACGAACCGGTGATATTAAAGAGGCCAGGGTACTGGCGATTGCACCACCCGCTATTCCGGGTTTGGGCGCTACCTCGGGGTTTACTTTTGAATTACAGCAAACTACCAGCACAGATAATATTCAGCAATTTGAAACAGTAGCAAAAAACTTTTTAGCCAACGTAAACAAACGTCCTGAAATTGGCCGTGCATATACTTTTTTTACCACGCATACGCCCAGTTATCAGGTAGATGTTGATAAGGCAAAAGCAAAGTTTTTGGGTGTAAATGTTGCAGATGTTTATAGCACCATGTCAACGTTGCTGGGAAGCAGCTATGTAAATGATTTTAATTTATACGGACGAAATTTTAGGGTGGTGGCACAGGCGGACAGTACTTACAGGTCTTCCATAAGTGAATTGACTAAGTATTATGTACGCAACAGCCAGGGTGGAATGATTCCACTCAGCTCCCTCGTTGTTTCCAAGGTAATCGAAAGCCCTTCGTTGATTACGCACTATAACATTTACCGTTCTATCGAAATTAACGGATCTCCAAAACCCGGCTTTAGCAGTGGCCAGGCAATTGATGCATTAAAAGAAGAAGCTAAAAAATTGCCTGCCGGTTATGGATTTGAATTTAGTGGCCTTAGCCGCGAAGAAATAAAAGCAGGCAGCAGTACAATAACCATCTTTAGTATTTCAATAATTTTTGTATTTCTGTTTCTTGCTGCATTATACGAAAGCTGGTCAGTACCATTTTCTGTATTGTTTGCTGTACCAATCGGTGCTTTTGGATCTATCCTTACATTAATATTATTACCAAAAATTTCCAATAACGTATATGCTCAAATAGGGTTGATAACATTGATTGGACTTGCTGCGAAAAATGCAATCCTGATTGTTGAATTCGCCAAAGAGAGAGTTGACCGGGGTGTGGATATTACACATGCTACACTACAGGCGGTTCAACTGCGTTTACGCCCCATCATTATGACTTCTCTTGCTTTTATTTTAGGTGTATTGCCATTGGCTTTTGCAAGTGGCGCCGCAGCAGAATCACGCAAAACAATTGGCTGGACAGTATTTGGAGGTATGCTGGCTGCTACTACTCTGGCTATTTTTGTGGTACCTGTTTTATTTGTACTAATAACTAAATTGTCTTATGGAAAAAAACTAAACAAGTTAAGTGAAGAAAAAGAAAATGAAGACAATGTTGACAAAACAATATTCGAAAGAAATGTTGGATAATATAATTTTTTTAAAGCTGAATTTTTTTAATGATTAAAAATGAATTTGTATGATGACCAATAACGATATACTCAAAAAATTAAGGGTAGCACTTTCATTGCGCAATGATGACATTATTGAAATACTTTCGCTGGTAGATTTTGAAATTACAAAAGGTGCCCTCGGCGATCTTTTCAGAAACGAAGATCACCCCGGATATATTGAGGCCGGTGACCAGATATTGCGCAATTTTTTAAACGGATTAATCATATACAAACGTGGAAAATTGCCCATACCAAAATCAGGAATTAAAGAGGATGAGGGTGACATACAAAAACAAAAGGGGATCAATAAAGTATGATCTTAAAGAGAAACCTGTATTTTTAATTAATTAATTAATTAATTAAAAATATAGGTTAATAATACACCTATTCATCTCCTATAGTTACTTGTAGTAATTCTACTTCTGTGCAACCGTAAACTTTCTATTCAATAAAAAGGTGAAATACTAAAAAAAAGAAATTATCCTATTCAAAAAAATGCGAAATATTGCTATTGTATACAAAATAGAATAGTCGCATCTTTGTTGTAGAAGTTGATTGATATTTGTTTATCAATCTTACCCAAATATCCAGACCAAACCAACATGTTTTCAATATTCTGCATTAAAAAAACCAATTAATCCAATATCAGTCAACTTCTGATTTTTCTTTCTGCTGGTAAATTATAATAGCTGTCTTGTTTAATTAATAGTGTATCCCCCAAAGAAGGCCTTTTTATAAGGCCTTTTTTTTAATGGTATTGTTGAACCGCCATTTTCCGCCTGCAACTTAATTATTGAATATCCCACTCCATTTGTTTTAATGCTGTTAATTCAATTATACTATTCAATTATTGTTTGATACATTTGAAAAAAATGTACAAGTTTAAAGAAAGATAACCATCTTAATTTTCATTTTATGTCAGCTAAAAATATATTTATCCAGGGGGCAATAACGGCTGCATTTATTGCAGATAGTATTCAAAAACACAGCAGCAAAACCGGCATTGGTGCACACAATATTTTTTTGGGCCAGGTAAGAAATGACATTATTGACGGCCAGGAAATAAATGCAATAGAATATACCAGTTATGAATCGATGGCCGGTAAAAAAATGGAGGAGATAAGAGAGGATATTTTTGCGAAATATGCATTAACCTGTATGCATGTTTTTCATAGCATGGGAATAGTAAATGCAGGAGAAATATGTTTGTTTGTGTTTACTTCTTCCAAACATAGAAAAATGGCCATTGATGCCTGCGAAGAAACTGTAGAAAGAATAAAACATGAATTACCGGTATGGGGAAGAGAAATTTTTTCGGATGGAAATTCTCAATGGAAAGAAAATACCTGAAAGGTGTTCCCCATTTATTCTCCTGACAAGTGATATTACTTTTTCATTGTTGGAAATTGATCTTTTTTTATATAAAAACTTATGCAATCGTTTGCTTTGTTTTGTGATGTTTTTAAACAGTAATTTTCATCCTGATTCAATTTTATTGAACCTAATTTTTATCAACCTTATTTCTAAAAGATGTCAACTAACAGAAGGAAATTTTTACGTAATGTAACGCTGGGTACCGGTGCGCTGGTAACAGGATTAAACACTTTTGCAACTGTAACCGTTGATGAAAGCGATCGTTCCTTTAAAAGGATAGATCACAGTTCAACCGCCGGATTTAATATGTGCGGCTATGCGGCTCCTAAAATAGATACGGTAAGAGTGGGGATTGTTGGATTAGGGATGCGGGGCCCGGGTGCAGTTGAAAGGCTTTCCTTTATTGAAGGCGTCGAAATAAAAGCCTTGTGCGATCAGTATCCGGACAGGGTAGCAAAGGCCCAGAATATTTTACAAAAAAAAAACTTGCCAAAGGCAACCGAATACAGCGGCAGCAAAGAAGCCTGGAAAGATATGTGCAACCGCACCGATCTGGACCTGATTTATATTACAACGCCCTGGAAATTGCATACTCCAATAGCAGTGTATGCGATGTTGCATGGTAAACATGCCGCATCAGAAGTGCCTGCAGCACAAACAATAGACGAATGCTGGCAGTTGGTTGAAACATCTGAAAAAACAAAAAAGCATTGTGTAATGCTGGAAAATT
>JAYUBR010000447.1:0-6060 GCA_043740775.1 Ferruginibacter sp.
GCTTCCCGCAATTTTCTTACGCCATTCAAGCCTTCTGCAAGGATCAATGGTGTCCCTGCTTCCAGCCAGTCTACCCCCGCACGCATGGCCATGGAAGCGGTTTCCAGCGCTTCGTCAATATTGGTCAGGTCTAATGATATTTGAACAATTGGTTTCATTATTTTACATCAGTTTTATAAAGTAAAAAAATGTTTATCACATTTTTTACAGTGTTACGTATATATTCCGCAGTTACATTTTTTCGGTTGCTACCAGGTGAACTGTTACTTAATTAAGGTATTTACAGCAATCTGATCTGTTGCAGCTATTTTACGGCAACGGTCTTACCCTAATGTCTTTAAAAAAAACAATACTTTTTGGATCGTGGCCCTGCAATGCGAAAGTGCCGTTTGAAATAAGCCGGCCAGAATGACCTTCAGGAGGTGTAAAACCATCCGGTTGTGTCCATTCGCAAACTACTTTATCATTTATTTTAATTACCACATGTTTGCCTTCCACCCTGATGTATTCTGTAAACCATTCATCATCTTTTACGTACACTTCTTTGATGTCTTTAATGTCGTATAAACTGCCGGTTCTTTTCCAGTCGGAATGAGAATTGTTTACCTGTACTTCAAAACCTTTGTCAGGAAAGCCAACCTGTTGGTACACTGTATGAAAATAGATGCCCGAGTTAGAACCTGGTTTTGTCATTACCTGTGCCTTAAATTCAAAGTTGGTAAAATTGTGGTTCAATACCGGGCCATCATAATACAAATGCGAGCGAACACCTGCTACTTTGATAGCGCCGTCTTCAAAAGAAAAAGTGCCGGGCTGCTCACTGAATTTCCAGCCATCAAGGGATTTGCCATCGAATAAACTTATCCAGCTATCGCTGCCTTTTAATTTGTGCGAATTGGAGCAGGCTGTCAGTAAAGCAGCGGCCATAAAAAACAACATAATTTTTTTCATGAATTTATTTTAAGTTTTTATAATTAAATGCCCAAACTCCAGCCCTGCCGGTATTCTCTTTTTACAAATTGATTGGCTTCATCAAAATTGGTAATTTTCATTTCTCTTGCATTCCACAATAATTTTTTTCTGCCCGGATTATCAATTTCACCTTTTGCATTTTTTGTCTCCAGGTTCCAGCTACGAATGGCCAGGTTACCAATCAAAATACTTTCGGTAAACGGACCGGCATACTCAAATGGCGAACTGGTTTTTGCTTTGCCATAACCCGCAATACAAGCATTCACCCATTGAAGATAATGTCCTTCGGGAATTCTTGCCAAAACAGGCGCAGGCATGGCAGTTTGCTTCATCAGTGATGAAGGCAATAACCTTGGATTTTCGCCGTAACAATCAACAATCATTTTACTTTTATCGCCGATGAACAGAGCTCCCCCATCGTCGCCACCAAAGGTTTCACCGGGCAGCAATTCATCCGGAAGCGGCGGCATAATGCCACCATCATACCAGGACACTTTTATCTCTCCCTTGCCATCTTTTCTTGGATATTTTAAATGGATGACTGAAGCCGCAGGATAGCCATCAGGATACTTTGCTTCCTTGCCATCAACGGTCCAGCTTTTAGGAATACTGCATTCCACTTCCGTAGGAAAGTCAATTGGTAAAATGCGGAACACAGGATCCATCATGTGGCAGGCCATATCGCCCAATGCACCAGTGCCGAAAGCATTCCAGCCACGCCAGTTCCAGGGCATGTAGGCGGGGTTATAATCAATGTATTTCGCCGGGCCAATCCAAAGATCCCAGGCCACTTCTTTGGGCACGGGAAAACTTCCTGTTGGAGTTGGTAAGCCTTGCGGCCATAACGGGCGGTTGGTCCACACATATACCGTATGCACATCGCCCAACAAGTTGGCATTGTACATTTCCTGTGCCTGGCGTACCCCATGGCTGGATCCACCCTGGTTGCCCATTTGCGTAACTACTTTGTAACGACCGGCCGCATTCGCCAATGCACGGGCTTCAAAAATATCATGAGTCAGTGGCTTTTGAGTGTATACATGTTTGCCCAGTTGCATAGCCGCGATCGTTGCAATGGCGTGAATATTATCGGGTGTTGAAATGTTACAGGCGTCAATATTATTTTTCTCTGCTTCCAGCATTTTTCTGAAGTCTTTATAATATTTTGCCTTGGGGTATTCCTTCCTGGCTTCTGCCGATCTGCGGTCGTCCACATCGCACAAAGCCACAATATTTACATTGGGACTTTTTGAAAATTCTTTTAAATCATCATGGCCTTTTCCACCTGCACCTATGGCTGCAATATTGAGTTTATCGCTTGGTGCAACAAACCCTTTACCACCCAATACATGGCGTGGTACAATCATAAAACCTGCAGATACCAAGCCTGCATTTTTAATAAAACCCCGTCTTGAATTCTCCGTTTTTTTACCTTTTTTCATGATGCAATTTTTATCGTTGTTTAGAAAATAGAATTGTTGTTTCGCCATCGTGTGTTTGGTATGGATGTAAGTCCCTTTTTAAATCAAACGGCTCTTAATCTTCCTTTAGATTGTACTGTTGCAAAACATCTTTTGGAACACCTTCCCATTTGCC
Organism: Ferruginibacter sp.; assembly: GCA_043740775.1. Lineage (GTDB taxonomy): Bacteria > Bacteroidota > Bacteroidia > Chitinophagales > Chitinophagaceae > Ferruginibacter. The sequence continues at coordinate 2,569 of JAYUBR010000447.1, forward strand.
CGGCGCATTGCCTTTGTAGCCAATATCTTTTATTCCGATTTCACTGGTGTAGAATCCGGTTGCTGTCAGGTCACGCATCCTGTTAAAGAATATTTCACCCTGGTGCAGCTCTGGTTTTGTTTTACCGGGGTAAGCAATCGCTTCAATCATTTCAAGTTGGTGGGCTTTTGTACTGCCAATAAAAGACTGTCCATAACGGTTCAGGCATTGCATATCCAGCCACTTTAATCCACCCCGCATGGGAACCTGGTGATCGGGCATATCTTTTACAATAAACTCAATGAAGTCTGCAACCTTTGCATCTGAAGCGCTGCCAGACACATCATCTTTTGGAATGATGATATCGGCCAGCACAATCAAAGTACTTCTTTCATGCTCATTAAAAAATGCCGGTTGGCTGTTGAGTTTTTTTAAGCGTTCAATTTCAAAATCCTGCAGGCCGGCAACGTCTCCCAGGTTCGAGTGATCCACTTCATTGGTTGGTTTGGTTGTATTCGTTTTACAGGATTCCAGCAGCAAACCAGCACTGAGGGTTGACAGACTTAAAGCTTTTAATGATTGTCTTCTGTTCATAATTTTAAATATTTTGTTTCTTTCTCTGATCAAGAATATATTCTGCGGTACGCATGGATAAAGCAAGGATTGTCCAGGTGGCATTTTTATCGCCCTGTTGTACAAAAGGTGCCGCATCTACAACAAATAAATTTTTACAATCATGCGCCTGGCACCATTTATTCAATGCAGAAGTTTTTGGATCCTCGCCCATGCGAATGGTTCCTACCTCGTGAATGATTTTACCAGGCGCTTCCAAACCATAGTTGGTTTCAGGGCCCTGGATAGTAGAAGTTATAATAGCGCCCATACCGTGCATAATTGACTGAAAGGTTTCAATCATGTGTTTTGCCTGTTTGATTTCTTCATTGCTCCAGGTATAGTTAAACCGCAATACAGGTATGCCATATTTATCTACCACGTTCGGATCAATCTCACAATAATTCTCTTTTCGTGCAATAGCGGTACCACGTCCCGCCATGCCGACCTGTGTGCCGTAAAAGCGGCGGTAGTCATCTTTTAATGATGCCCCAAAGCCGCCCGCAGCTTTTGTTTTACCATCCCTGCCTGGCACCATGCCATTCATTTTTGTGGTGCCACCGCCAAAGCCATACGATGGCATGTGCAGGCCACCACCGTATTCTATATGATAGCCGCGTGGAAAATCAAGGTTTTTATTATCCAGCCACCATGGTGAATAAATATGTACGCTGCCTACACCGTCTTCATTGTATCGCTTGCGGTCCATTAGTTGCGGAAGAAAACCACCCAAACTTGCGCCCGTTGAATCATGCAGGTATTTGCCTACTACGCCGCTGCTGTTGGCCAACCCACCGGGGTGTTGCTGCGAAGTTGAATTCAATAAAATGCGGGCAGATTCGCAGGCGCTGGCACCAAGTATGATCGTTTTGCCATTGAGCTGATATTCCTGTTCATCTGTTTTATCAACATAAGAAATACCCGTTGCCTGTCCATCTTTCCCAGTCAATACTTCTCTTACCATGGCATTGGTAATTACTTTAAGATTACCGGTTTTGATGGCAGGAATTACGAGGCAGGAGGAGGAAGAAAAATCACCATAAATTTTGCAGCTTCTTCCACACTGGCCGCAGTAAAAACAGGCCCCTCTATCTTTATTTCCGGGTAGTGCTTCTGTTAATACTGATCCTCTTCCTGCTATTACTTTTACCCCGGCTTTGGCTGCTCCATTTTTTATAAATATTTCATTCAGCCTTGGTTTGGGTGGTGGCAGAAAAACGCCATCGGGATCGTTTGTCAATCCTTCGTTGGTACCATACACACCAATCATTCTGTCTACTTTATCATAGAAAGGTTTTACCTCTTCATAAGTAATGGGCCAACGTTCGGTAAGTCCATCCGTTGGTTGAAAATCGACGGGGCCCATCCTTAAAGAAATTCTTCCCCAGTGATTGGTTTTACCTCCCAGCATCCGCGAACGAAACCAGTTGAATTCAGTTTTGTCTTTGGTGGTGTAAGGCTCTCCTTCCAATTGCCAGCCGCCGTAAGAGGCATCAAAATCTCCAAAAGCCCTTGTGGTAGAAGCGCCTCTTCGCGGAGATTCATACGGCCATTTTAATTGTTGTGATTGTTTGGCCGGATCAAAGAAAGGGCCTGCTTCCAGCATCAACACTTTTATTCCCGCATTGGCCAGCACATAGCCTGCCATGCCACCGCCTGCACCAGAGCCTACAATAATTACATCATATTGCTCTGTAGATTTTTTGATTTGTACATCTCCCATAAAAAATAAATTATACTATTATTTGTTCTTTCAAAATTTCTTATAAAAAGTTTACCTGTAATTACATTTTTATAAATATTTTCTTCCTGTACAGCAGCCAGGCCGGAATAAAATTAACGCAAACAAAAAGCAAGGCATAGATAAGGCTTGCCAGCCTGGGATCAGTACCTGCATTATTTAAACCTCTTACAAATCTTTCATTTATTGATACTCCGCCAAATTTTGCCACATAAAAAAACAAAGCCCATACATCGGCCAAAAAATAAATTGTAATGGCATTTGCGCCAAAAATAATTCCCGGTAATGTACCCCATGTTTTTCCTTTTATATCCACAATAAAATAAAACGCCCCAAAAAGAAGGGATGCAAAGCCCGATGTAACCAACACGAAGGAACTGGTCCACAGGTTTTCATTTACCGGAAAAACCAAGCCCCAAAAATATCCTGCGATAGAAAGAAAAACACCGGCGGTCATCAGGTAATTTACTTTCTCATTGGCACTTTTATTACTCAACATTAGTCGGCCTGCAAGCATACCGGTAATACAGGAAACTACTGAGGTAACCGTTGTTAAAATACTTTCCGGATCCCAGGTACCCCGCCACATTTTTCCGGGCAAAAAATGATTATCAATCCAGGCCACAATATTATTTCCAGGTTCAAACATTACTTTAGCTGTACCTGGCATTGGTATACATGTAAATGCCCACCAATACCAAACCAGCAAGATGCCTGCAATCCATGCCTGTTGTTTCCAACTGGCAGTAAGATACATCATTGCTGAAATAAAAAATACAACGGCGATCCTTTGTAAAGTTCCCGTCCAGCGAATATTATGAAAATCAAATGCCGGCATCAGGTTAAGAAACATACCTACCGCGTATATTTTTACTGAGCGGATGAATATTTTTTTGAACAATGATTTTTTGGAAATGTTTGCTTCCAGCCTTTTTGAATAAGCCAGCGCAATGGATGCGCCCACAAAAAAAAGAAAATAGGGTGCTACCTGGTCAGTAACAGATAAACCATTCCACTCAGAATGCCGAAGTGTAAAAAACACAGCATCTTCACTACCGGGATAATTTACAACAATCATTGCTGCAATGGTAAAGCCCCGAAGCGCATCCAGCGAAATAAGCCGTTGGTTTTGATTGACCATGATGAAACTTTATTTTTCT
>JAYUBR010000448.1:0-6056 GCA_043740775.1 Ferruginibacter sp.
CTGCGGTTTAACTCATCTTTTATGTTTTTTAAATTTTCTGCTTCTTTTTTTGAAGGTGCTGTTATACGTACCAGTTCTGCACCAGCCTCAATACAACGAATTGCTTGTTCTACTGTAGCAATGGTATCCATCGTATCGGTAGTGGTCATTGTTTGCACACGAATGGGATGGTTATTTCCCAACAGCAAATTGCCGATTTTTACTTCTCTTGTTTTAAGCCGTTTATATTCCGTTAATGATTCACAATACAATTGCATAAGTATAAATATTATTGAAATGCTGTACGCTTGTTTTATTATTTTAGCAGCAGGATAAATTAATAAAAGTATTTGGAGCTGCATTTCCCGGTCTACAAAATAACAACAAAAAATCAGGGGTTGTTTACCCTGCTTCATTTCTTTTTTATTACCAGTCTTTTTCCGGTTTGTCAGGCGATGCTGCATCAACCTTTCGTAATTTATTCTGTAGTTTTTTTTCCTGCTGTAACAAAGCTTTTAATTTTTCTTCGGCTTCTTTTTTAGTCATTTTAGAAGGCTGCGGTTTGGGCTGCTGATCTTTGTCTTGTTGCTGTTTATCTTTTTGTTTATCGTCTTTGGGTTTCTTTTTGTCCTTATCCTGCTGATCTTTTTGCTGCTGTAGCAAAGCTTTTTGTAAATTAAATCTTGCATCTTCATCTGCAGGGTTTAAACGCAATGCATTTTTATAGGCATCAATACACTCGGGTAATTTTTTATTGTTTTGTAAAGACACGCCTTTGTTATACCACGACCCTGACTGATCGCTTTTTAATTTGCTGGATTTAATGGCTGCATCATAAGCCTTCAACGCTTCTTCTCCATCACCTTTTTTATACAAAGCGTTGCCCAGGTTATATTGCGCCTTTTCATTGGCCGGCTCTTTATCTGCAACTTTTTTATAATTATCAACTGCTACATCATACTCTTTTTTGTTATAGGCGTCGTTGCCATTTTTTATCAATGTATTGCTGTTTTGGGCAAATAACAAAGAATGCAAAACAAGCATCGTCATCAATGCCACGGTATCTTTTTTTATAATTATTTTCTTTTTAGCGGTTAGTTTCTTTACTTCTGAAACAAAAAACTCTGCCACTAACAATATTAACCCAAGGCCAAGCAACCAGGGAAAAAAGTTTTTAAAATTTACCAATGAATTTTCGGTGATGGAGCGCTGTCCCATACTTTGTAATTGTTTATCCATTGCATCAACCACTTCATCGGTGTTGCTAAAAAGCTGGTACAATCCGTTACCGTTGGAAGCGATCAATTTTAATTCCTGTTCATTCAATTTTGTTATTACTGGTCTTCCTTCTGCATCTGTTTTTGTTTGCCCTGTAGCCGGATCGATGATAGTGGTTCCTTCAGCGGAACCTATCCCTACAGTATTGATCATAACGCCTTCGTCTGCCATCGCCCGGGTTATTTTTTCGGCAGTTTTATCATGATCTTCGCCATCACTGATCAGCACAACAGATTTGTATTTTTTTTCTTTGGTATTAAAAGCAGCATAACACATTTTTAATGCATCACCAATTACTGTACCCTGTGTGGGTACTACATCCGGAGTGGCAGATGATAAATACATTTTAGCTGCTGAATGATCTGTTGTTAAAGGCATTTGCAAATAAGCCCTGCCGGCAAAAACCACAATCCCAATCCGGTCGTTTGGTAATTTATCAATCAGCCTCGCAATAAACTGTTTGGCTCTTTCCAGCCGGTTTGGCTTTATGTCATCTGCCAACATGCTCTTGCTTACATCCAATGCAATCATTACATCAATACCGCTGCGGTTTACCATGGTAGTGCCTTGTGGCATACGCGGATTAGCCAATGCTATAATACCGGAAACAAATGCCGTTACAATTAAAACAAATTTTACTAAAAACTTAGCCGGGCTGTAATCTTTAATTAATTGATTTACCAGGGCCGGATCACCAATTTTTTTGATTGTGTTTTTTTTACTTCGTAGAACAAATACATACAACAATATCATCAGCGGAACAAGCGCCAATGCCAGTAAATATTCTATGTGTTGAAAATGAAACATGTGCTTCTGCCAGAAATACTTTAATGAATGAATGCTTTTTATCAAAGGTCAAAAATATCATCTTTAATAATCTCAGGCTGTGAAAACAATCACAATTTATTTCGCCTTGTATTACATTCTGCCATTAAAAAACCCGAGTTGTTTTAATATGCCTTTTGTAATATTTAATCTTACAGCTTTCATGTCAATAGCTGGATCAGCAGATTTTACCAATGTTACAAAAAAATATGGATGTTTATTTTCTTCTATCCAACCAACAATCCAGCCAATATTGTTATTTTTTTCATCAAAACCCCAGCCGGTTTTATAACTTAAACTATAGGCGGTATTATCTTCCTGCAGCATGGCATCCCGTACAATTTGCTGGGTTCTTTTTTGAAAAGGCAACTGATCAAAATACAACCGTTTCATCAATCCCAGTTGCTCATCCGGCGAAATTTTTAAATGATTGTCTAACCAAAAAGTATCAATTTTATCACCCAGGTTTTTGTTGCCATAACTTAAAGAATCTATCCAAAGCTTCATGGTATCTTTTCCAATACGTCGGGCAACTTCCTGGTAGTATGGAACACAGCTTACTTTAAAAGCTTCCAGCATCGTCATATCTTTATTCCAGTCTTCGTTGCTGCGTTTTATCCCATCCCATTTTATAACCATTTTTTCATCAGCAATTACCCCTGTTTCCAAACCAATTAATGAATTCACAATTTTAAATGTAGATGCAGGTAAAACCCTTGCGGTATCTATTGACAGATTGTACACAGTTACTTTACCATCTGCGTTATTGAACATGGTAAAACATCCTTCCACCTTATTATCGTCAAAATATTTTTTAAGGCTATCATCTACATTGGCCCTGTTTACAGAGCAGGAAGCAAGTGTGATAAGTAAAATAAAAACCGTAATTTTTAATACAGAAATAGTAGTTTTTTTCATGGTAGAAGTAAAAATATTTGACCGTTTTTTTGTAAAACAGTTGATGAAATTTTCAGGGATTTGTGTTTAAATGTTGGGCGGTTGCCTCAAGGGTTTCAAAAAATTCAGCGCCATATTTTCTTACCAGTGCATCTTTTAAAAAAACATATACCGGTACTTTTAATTTTTTACCTAACGTGCAGGCCGCACTGCAAAGGTTTTCCCGTGGTTGGTAGTTTACATATTCTGTTTGCTTATCCCTGCTTTGTTGTATCCGTATCGGAAACAAATGGCAACTGATTGGTTTTTTCCATTGCACTTTACCATCGTTATAAGCCTGTTCAATACCACATTTCACAATGCCATTTTTATCTGTAATACCATATACACAAACCTTGCTTTCAATGGTAGGTGTTACCCAGCCAAATTCTTTGTCGTATACATATTTTCCCTGCCGTTTTAATTCAGCTTTACTTTCTTCGGGCAGGTAAGGCAAAACTGCATCATACACTTCATTTAGTTTTTGCAGTTCTTCTTTATTTAATGGAGCCCCGGCATCGCCATCCACGCAACAGCCGCCCTTGCATTTATTAAGGTCGCAAACAAATTGCTCCTGTACAATTTCATCGCTTACTAAAATATTGTCTATTGCTATCATAACAGGTGCAAAAGTAATGCAAACGTGTTAGCAATTAAAAGCTGTTTTGCAATGGCAGTGTAAAGGCAATAAAAAACTAGAACAATTATTGTTCCGGCCAGGAAGCCATGTGGACCTTCATTGGCGTCGCACATTTGTACAATATTTTTTTATGGCATCTTTTATTGAACCGTAGAATTAAGCTGTAGTAATCAACTCAACACATAAAAATATTACTCCTTATTTTTCCACTTAAAAGTATTAATGATATGCTCCATATCAGTTTGCAAAAAATCCTGCACGGGTCTTAAACTATCAGCATTAGGTGTCACATCAAAATACAATGCACCACGTATAAAGTTTTTGGCAGTATCACTTAAAAAAAATTGTTTGGCGGTGGCCGCATTGCCACCCACTTTAAAAAATACACCGCCAATACCATTGGGAGTATGTATTAAACTATCATTAATAGCATTGGATACCACATTGTTTTTATTGGTAAGCGTAAAGGCATCTGCCACCATTTTATCAAATACATTAATGGCAAAAGAATCTTTATACTGCCCGTTGGGCTGCTTAATTTTATACAAAGCCTTACCCCCGATTTCTTTGTAACTCAAAAATATTCTTGCATGAAATTGTGGAAAATCGATATTACGCCAGTATGAATTTTCGGGGTTATTATCAAAGTAAGTGCTATCCTGTATTATGTTTGCATACACAGGATATTCAAAACTATAGGGAAAGCCCGGCTGGTCGAATTTTTGATACTTGCGTTCCGGAAGTTCAATGGTATAGTACCCTCTTTTTTTAGAAACATAGGGCGAATTGCAGGCTGCAAAAAAAATAAAACAGGTAGCAATTGTAAAAAAATATCGAATTTGTTTGTTATCGGATAAACATTTTTTTTGCATGTAAGCGTGTTTGTAGTTTTTCATTGTCGAGGTTGCATCGCCATTAAGCATTGATAATTACCTTTACTTTATCAATGCGGTTTTTATTAATTTCCAATGGAATAAATGTAAACCCTCCACTCAGCACTTCTTCATTTATTTGAGGAAACTCCCCGGCAATTTCCAACACTAATCCTGCCAGCGAATCACTGTCGCCCCTCGTTTCTTCAAAAGTATCAGCAGGCAGTTGCATGGCTTTGCAAACATCATTAATCATTGTTTTGCCTTCAAAAATATAGGTGCTGTCATCAATTTTTTTATTGATGCTTTCTTCATCATCAAACTCATCTTTTATTTCGCCAATAATTTCTTCCATGATATCTTCAAGCGTAACAATTCCACTGGTACCACCAAATTCATCTACCACAACTGCAAAGTGAATACGCCGGTTCCTGAATTCCTGCAACAGATCTTCTATCAGTTTTTGTTCATGTACAAAAAGTGCGGGGCGCATTAAAATATGCCAGTTGTAATTATCAACTTTGCTGGCGTTAACATGCGGCAATAGGTCTTTGGTATGTAAAATGCCTACTATTTCATCCAGGTTACTTTTATACACGGGCAACCTGGAGTAGTGCAGTTCTTCCACTTTTTTTATTACATCTTCAAAATTGCTGGTGTGTTCAATGCCACTAACGTCAAGGCGTGTACGCATTACCTGTTTAACAGTTGTATCACCAAATTTACGGATGCCCTTTAAAATTTGCTTTTCTTCAATAGTGGCTTCATGTTCGGGTAACAGGTCAATGGCATAATCCAACTGGCTGTTATCCATCATGGATGAATTATTGAGGGAGAGTTTTTTTTCTATTCCATCACTGAATCCAACCATTCTTTTGCTAAACCTGTAAAACAAACTGTTGAAAATTTCCACAATCAGTGATGCCGTAGAAGCAAACCAGATTTTATGATGATTGGCCCATACTTTTGGCAATACTTCGCTAAACAATACCAGTAAAAAAGTTACAGAAAATACCTTTATTAAAAACTTTATCCACAAGCCTAACTCTACCGCTTCCAGCCAGCCGTCCATTACAATATTTGAAATTAAAATGACACCAATATTTACAAAACTATTGGTGATGAGCATTGAGGCAAGTAATGTTTTTGGCTGCTCCAGCAAAGAAACAATTCGTTTGAAAGATGGCTGCTGCTTTGTTTTAAGCATGTTGATATCCTTATAGGTAAGAGAAAAAAATGCTACCTCAGCACCAGCTACCAAAAAGGAAATAATAAATAATAATACTGCTATAAAAATAAGTATCGCAGAGCCTGCAGGACTTATTGCAAGTAAAGAAAAATGCAAAAACTTTATATAATCAACGACCGGATGGTAATCCAAAATGATCAGTTTTAGTGAACAATATTTAACAGATAGACCATTGATGGGATATCGTTTTGTATTTTAAAAAGGTAATCTTTCAGGGCCATCATCTACCGGTGGAATATCTCCGTCAAGGCCTTCCAATCCATCTATTGGCCCACCT
>JAYUBR010000449.1:0-1775 GCA_043740775.1 Ferruginibacter sp.
CATGGTCAACCCGAACGGATAATAATGTGTTTCCTCCAATTCCTGTCCTCTTGTTTGAACCACCTGCAAATTATCAAAGAACACATCAACCGGACTTTCGTTGCTACAGTAAATATACACAAATCCGTTTCTTGGAACTCCAATATTTGGCAATTCACTATGATGGTCTTTTAAACCGGAGGTATGGTTTACTTTACTAAAACCACTGACTACACATTTAAATTGTTCATCAAAAAACAGGTATTTAATGTAGGCTTTGGGTTGCAGCGGAACTTCTGCACTTTGTGTTGTTACCTGATAAAAAAATAGTAATTTCCGAATGAGGTTTAAAAAATTTAATGAATAAATAATTTTCTTCTTCTTTCGTAACCTGAGTTGTTGCCGGTTATTGTATTCAATTTCAACAGCGAAAGAACCCTTTCCGCTTGTACCCAACGACCATCTTTTGCCGAAAAATGTTCTTCTTCCTCCGCCTGTTGACCTTCTTACGCCGAAAGATGCCTTATCACCGGCACTTGTTTACCATCTTACGCAGCAAGAAATCTTTTCATTGCCGCTTGTTGAACATCTTTCGCAGGAAGTTGCTTTTCCTCCTCCGCTTGTTGACCATCTTTTACAGCAAGATGCCCTTTCACCCGCAATTGTTGACCATCTTTCGCCGAAAGATGCCCCATTTTAGACAAAAACCGTACCCCACACAGGTGCGGATTTAGGGTATAATTGGCGGTAGGGGTATATTACAGAAGGTAGTAATAATAAAATGTAATATAACAAGTTAAATGAGGATCACAATATTGTGAAAACCAAAAATGTTTTATTATGCGAACACCTAAAGTTAGTACCAGTTTTTCAGGCTTCACGGACGCCAACCTGGAAACAAAAGCACAGTTGATACTCGCCAGCATGACGGGCAATCCGGCTTTTGCAAACCCCATCCCCACCCTTGCAGAACTGCAGACGGCTGTAACCCGGTACAGCACCGACCTGGTGGCCGCTGCTGCCCTTGGCCGTACCAATGTGGCCAACAAAAATGCCAGCCGTCAATTGCTGGAAAACATATTGGCCCAGTTGGGCATGTATGTAATGTATATTGCCAACGGCGATGAGGCCATTTTAATTAGCAGCGGCTACTCAATGCTAAAAAGTCCTGAGCCAATTTACATTACCAACCCCGGTAACGTTACGTTAAGCAATGGGATTACTACCGGCCAAATGATGAGCGTTGTGAACGCTGTAAGCGGTGCCAGAACCTACCTGCACGAGATTTGCACAGAGCAGCCTACGGCTGCAACGGTATGGACAAGTAACCCAAGCAGCAGGCGCCAGTTTACTTTTACCGACCTGGTGGCTGGTAAACAATACTGGGTTCGTGTGGGCGTAACCGGTAGCGGCGAGCAACTGGCCTATAGCCCCATTGCCAACCAGTTTGCACAGTAATGGCTTTTGATGTATGTTATTAATGACTGCCCCGAGATAACTATTGTGCAAACAGTGCATAATATGCCCCCGTAACTGGGTGCCTTGCCGGGGCTCTGCAACCATTTTATTTAGACATAGTTATTTTGAGGCAGTCATTTTTTTGTTTTTAAGGCGTGATTAGTGTATCTGCGCTTGAAAAATACACACTATAGGGTATTGTTTTTTTATTTATTTTTTTAAATATTTACAACCAATTAAAAAAAATTCTTACATATGGATAACAAATCAGTACCAACCATACCACCCGACTGGGAATGGATAGATGGCCAGCAGGTAATGCAAATGCTCAACATTAA
>JAYUBR010000450.1:0-1773 GCA_043740775.1 Ferruginibacter sp.
GCGGTTAAAATTCAGTTGATTTCTTACCACATAGCTTTGTAAATCTGAACTGCTTTTTCTTAATATACCACCATTAGGTACGTATTTATTAGCAACTACTCTCGTTACATTATTATAATTCACCATTGTATTGGCCAGGTTTCTTACAAAAAATGTCTCTTCACCCTGGTAGTTTTCAGTCTCCGATTTCAGTTTTTCGAATTGAAATCTTGTTTCGAAATTGAGGCCAGCCATCAGTTTAATATTCATAGAAGCCTGTAACCGAACATTAATTTCTTCGCTGGTAATTTTTCGGCCATTTACTTCCCGTAGCAAATTGTAAGACCAGTCCTGATAGGGAAATTGAGCTGATGGCAATAATGAAACCTGCTCCCGATTTACACCATTGAGGTTAACCGAATAACTACCGTCTGTTTTAAGTAAAGTTTCATAAGGAGAAAGTTGTTGGAGCTCTCCCACTTCAGCTCCACTGCTTTCAGATTTTTTATATTGAAGATTTGCACCAATATTAAATGTTATAAATGAAGCAGGTTGAAATTGATTGTTGAAATTTACAAGAAACCGATCGTACCCCCTTTTTTGAAATCCTTCTTTTCTATTTTCAAACAAAAAAGAAGAATAGGTTCGGCTGCGGTCTGTTGCGCTGGAAAGATTTATATTAATTTGACTAAGCAATCCATTACGCATTAGTAAGTCACGAAACTGATCCCGGTTATTAATATTTTTAAGACTATCTAGTTTTTGGTTCAATTGATCTGTTGTGATAACACCAAATCCGTTTGCAGAATATAGCTCCCCAACAAGGGTCTGAGGTTTGATGATATCCTGGAAAGTTCTAATATAGGGTGTGGGTGGAAAAAATAGTTTTCGCTGATAAGCCAGCTTCTCATATTCCACCTGCTGTGCAGAACTGGCCTGGCTCATCACCTGGTCAAGATCTATCATGTTGGATACACGGGTAAAAGCATTCACTTCCACATTTAACTTACTACGGGAAAGTTTTCCCTTTTTTGTAGTAATGACGATAACACCGTTAGCAGAACGGGCACCCCAGATAGAAGCAGCGGCAGCATCTTTTAGTACAGTAATTGATTCTACATCGTTAGGGTTAATGTCAGAAAAGTTACTCGCAATAATTGGAAACCCATCTACTACTACCAGTGGCTGCGCAGTACCATATAAAGTACTGGTTCCCCGTATCAGGAATTGTACACTACCATCAAGATTTTCTCTTCCCTGAAGACCAGCCACAAGACCCTGGAGTGCTGAAGATATATTTGAAACAGGACGTTTATCCAAAATGTCACGGCCAACCACATCATAGGAGCCAGTTGCTCTCTCCCGGGAAATTTGTTGGTAGCCTGTAGTTGCCACTACAGATACTTCCTGCCCTTCTACTATTTTATTCTTTACAAATACAGCAATAAAAGTTCTCCCATTTAATGGAGTTTCGTATGCTTCTATATTAGTTCCAGTAAATATTAATACTGCATTTTCAGATAATTCAGTTAGCACAAATTCTCCATTTTTATCCGTAGCTGTTGCTTTTTTTGACCCTTTCACCGCTACAGTTATACCTTCCAAAGGTTCTCCTTTTTCATTAACCACACGGCCTTTTACTTCAATGGGTGGTGGAGTTGCTTCAATTATTGTTACTGTCGTTTTTTCTTCTTTCGGTTTAATAATTACAGTCCGTTCTATAATGGAATAAGCAAGTGGCTTATCCCTCAAACAAAGCTCTAATGCTTTTTCTATACTTGCATTGTGTAAATC